>VGZJ01000043.1 GCA_016872595.1 Planctomycetota bacterium | reverse complement strand
TTGTCGAACTCGTCGGCCGAGAGCCCCGTGAACATGCGGAACAACAACGGCTTCCGACGCAATTTCTCGTAATTCGTCATAACCCTATGAATAGGCCATCGATCGCTATTGCGCAACGAGTCTAATAACCCCACGAGTACCGCGAGGAACACGCCGAGCGCGACATGCGCGCCGCGCGCGGGCGCATCGGGCATCGGCGGTAAGGGCGGCGCGGACATTGGGGGAGCTTCGGCGGTGCGAACGGCACAACCCCTACAGTTTTACGCGCTCGACCGGCACGATGCGAACGGAAAACGCGCGCGGTTCAACGCTTGCTTTTCGCCGCGCGCGCCCTCATTCTCAACGGTCTGGCCCACCGTATGGAGTCCTCCCTCATGCGCTTGCTGCTCTCCCTCTGCGCGCTCGTATCGTGCGCGTCGTTCGTTTCTGCCGATGCGCTGTCGCCGGAAGAAGCCGTCAAGCAGTTCAAACTGCCGGACGGGTTCTCCGCGCGCGCGGTCGCCACCGAACCGATGATCCGCCAACCTGTGAGCATGAGCTTCGACAGCCGCGGGCGCATGTGGGTGCTCCAGTACCTTCAGTACCCGCACTACGCGGGCATCAAGCCGGTGAAGCAGGATCAGTACTTGCGCACGATCTACGACAAGGTCCCCGAACCGCCGCCGCACGGCCCGAAGGGCGCGGACAAGCTCACCATTTGCTATGACCCGGACGAGAACGGCGTGTTCCGCAAGTCGAAGGACTTCGTGACCGGGCTGAACATCGCCAGCGGGTTCTGCCTCGGCGGCGGCGGCGTGTACGTCGTGCAACCGCCGTACCTGCTGTTCTATGCGGACAAGAACGAGGACGACGTTCCCGACGGGAACCCGGAAGTGCTGCTGTCCGGCTTCGGCATCGAGGACTCGCACTCGCTCGCCAACTCGCTGCAATGGGGGCCGGACGGTTGGCTGTACGGCGCGGCCGGCAGCACGAGCACTTGCAAGATCGCCAACCCCGCGAACCCGAAGGAAGTCGTCGAGTTCCAACAGGGCATCTGGCGGTACCACCCGAAGACGAAGCGGTTCGAGTTGTTCAGCGAGGGCGGCGGCAACACCTACGGTCTCGACTTCGACAAGAACGGGAACGTGATCGCCGGCACGAACTGGGGCGGGTTCGCGTGTCTGCACCAGATGCAAGGCGCGTACTACGTCAAGGGGTTCAGCAAGCACGGCCCGTTACACAACCCGTACACCTACGGCTACTTCGACCACGTCCCCTACGCGAACTTCAAGGGCGGGCACGTCACCTGCGGTGGCGTCGTGTACGAGGCGGACGTGTACCCGAAGGAATACCGCGGGCAGTACATCGCGGGGAATCTGTTGTCGAGCGCGATCTACTGGCACAAGCTTGACGCGGTGAAGTCGAGCTTCAAGGCGACGCACGGCAGCGACGCCATGACGACCACGGACAACTGGTTCCGGCCGGTCGATCTGATGCTCGGGCCGGACGGGTGCGTGTACGTCGCGGACTGGTACGACAAGCGCGCCGCGCACCTCGACCCCGTCGATAGCTGGCACAAGAGCAGCGGGCGCGTCTACCGGATCGAGTACAAGGGCGGGCCGAAGAACGAGCCGTTCGACCTGCGAAAGAAGACGCCCGCGGAACTGGCGGAACTGTTGAAGAGCCCCAACATGTGGTGGCGGAAGGAGGCCCAGCGGCAGCTGGCGGAGAAGGGGGCCGACGCCGCGACGCACGCCAAGTTGCGCAAGTGGCTCGTGACCGAGAAAGGTCAGCTCGCGCTGGAATCGCTGTGGGCACTCGCCGAGACCGGCGGTTGGACCGAGGGCGATTGGGAACTGCTCGGCGACCACGCGAACGAGTACGTGCGCGCGTGGGCGTTCCGGCGCTTCGGCGACGAGGGCACCATCTCTCCCAAGGGGATGGAACTACTCAAGCGCCTCGCGACGACAGAGAAGAGCCATGTCGTCGTGGCGCAACTGGCCTGCACCGCGCGCCGGTTCACCCCGACGCAGACCTACGAACTCGTTCAGGCGCTGCTCGACAACCCGATCCTGAGCGACGGCGACCCGCACCTGCCGCTGCTCGTGTGGTGGGCGATGGAAGAGTGCAACCGGCTCGATACGACCAACACGGTTCGCTTCACCTATCCGAGTGCGCCGAACCAGAAGCTCGCGGACTTCTTCAACGAGCGCGTGGCGCGGCGGCTCATGTCCGGCAACATTACCCGCGGCACGGCGCGCATCGGCACACTGTTCGAGTTGACGCTCAGCGCGAACGACGACATCGCGCCGGTGCTACGCGGGGTCGCGACGGCGCTTCAGGCGAACCCGCTGGACGCGGTGCCGGAGGCGCTGCGCGCCCCACTGGCGCAGCTCCGCAAGGAGCGGAAGAAAGACCTCGTCGTACTCGAAGTGCTGGCGCGCATGAACGACGCCGCGGCCCGCGAAGCGCTTCGCGCGCTCGTAACCGACGAATCCATCGGGGAAGGGAACCGCATTCGCGCGATCAACCTGCTGCGCGACGTGCGCGACAAGAACGCGCAGGAACTGTTCCTCGAACAGTTCGCAGCGCAGAAGTCGGACAACCTGCGGGCCGCGCTGCTCGGCGGCCTCGAAGCGTTCGACGACGCCAAGATCGGCGAGAAGTTGCTGGCCGGCTACAGCGGGTATTCCCCCGCGATCAAGCGCCGCGCGGTTCAGGCGCTGCTCACGCGCCCGGCGTGGGCGCTCGCGCTCGTGACGCAGTGGCAGGCGGGCAAGTTCCCCAAAGCGGACTTCACTATCGACAACGCCCGCGCCGCGGTCCGGCTCGAAGACAAACAGGTTTCGGCCATCGTCGAGAAGCACTTCGGCAAGCTCGCGCCCGCGACGGCCGGCGAGAAACAGGCCCGCATCGGCGGCCTCAACATCGCCCTCAACAAGGAGAAGGGCGACGCTGCGCGAGGCAAACTGATCTACGCCAAGAGTTGCGCCGCGTGCCACCAGCTTCACGGCGAGGGCGGCAAGGTCGGCCCGGACCTGACGACCAGCGACCGCAAGAACCGCATGTACCTGCTGGCGAACATCGTCGACCCGAGCGGGTACATTCGGCCGGAGTTCGTGACGTACAGCGTGCTGACGAAGGACGACCGCAAGCTCAGCGGCATCGCCACCGAGAGCGGCGAAACGGTCACGTTGGTGAACGTGGTCAACGATCAGGTGGTGAAGACGACCGTGCCGAAGGGCGACATCGCCGAGATGACGCCGTCCGCGGTGTCGCTGATGCCGGAGAAGATGCTCGACACGTTGAAGGAGGGCGAGGTCGCGGACCTGTTCGCGTACTTGGCGAGCGACGCACCGAAGAAACCTCCCCCCCCCCCGGCCCCCCTCCCAGAAGGGAAGGGGGAGAAAGAAAAAGACAAGGACAAGAAGCTGCGCGTCGCGCTCGTGTCGGGGTCGTTCGAGTACAAGTCGGACGACTCGCTCATCGGCTACCAGAAGTACCTCGAAGCGAACTTCCCGGTGGAGTGCGTGCGCATCTTCGCGAAGGCGCAGAAGGACACGACGCTCGCGGGCCTCGACCAACTCGCGAAGTGCGACGCGGCCATCTTCTTCACGCGCCGGCTCGAACTCGAAGGCGAATCTCTCGAACACGTCAAGAAGTACGTGGCATCGAAGAAACCGATTGTCGGGGTGCGCACCGCGAGTCACGGGTTCCAGAAGTGGCTGGAGATGGACGCGGACGTTCTGGGCGGCAACTACAAAGGGCACTTCGGCGCGGGCGTCGCCGACCTGAAACCCGTCGAGAAGCACAAGGACCACCCGATCCTAAACGGCATCAAGCCGTTCAAGACCAACGGCAGCCTGTACAAGAACCCCACCGTCGCGGCCGACGTGACCGTTCTGCTACAGGGCACGATGGGCAAGGAGTCGGAGCCGGTGGCGTGGACCCGCGAGAAGGACGGCCGCCGCGTGTTCTACACCTCACTCGGCCATCAAGACGACTTCAAGGACGAGATGTTCATTCGCCTACTGACGAACGGCCTCGCATGGGCGACCAAGAACGAGTGGAAGAGGTAGAAGCTGCCGTAGGGTGGGACAAGACTTTGCGCCGTCCCACCACTTCGGACCAAAGGAGTTCCCATGTTCCGCTACCTGTTCGGCGCGCTCGTACTGCTCGCGCCGGCGTGCGCGCTCGGTGCGGAGAAGGAACTGCACGTCGTGGGTCTGTATGAAGGTCACGGCGCGCCCCGCGACCGGAGCGCGCCCGGTAAGGCCGCTGTCACCGTGGACCGGCCTGGCAAAGAGGTCGTGTTGGTCGTCAGCACGTACAACCCGGTGACGTGGGAGGTACGTGCGACTCCCAAGACGGCGGTCAAGAAAGTAATCGCCGTCGGGTATCACCGTCAGAGCGTCGTCGCGCCGAACGGCGTCGAAGTCGAAGAGCTAACCTCCGACCGCAAGAATCACATCTATATCGACGGGTGTTACGACATCGAGAACCAGCGGTTCCGCACGTTCGTTCGGCGTCTCGCCGAATACACGGGGCTTGAAGTCCTGAGTTTCCAAGGCACTTACCAGTTCGACCCGAAAAAGCCGTTCGTGGTGGACGGGATTCAGAAGGACGAGCGGCTGAGCCTCGATTTCCCGAAACTCACGCCGGCCGCGCAGGCGCCCAAGATCAAGTTCGAGGCCACGCGCGTCCGATTCCCGGCGCATTCGGGCAGCACGGCCGCCTTCGGCGGGTTCACCGAATCGGGACCGGCGTTCGAGGTTCTGACGCCGCTCCCCAAGGGTATCCTCCAACTCGTGTACGACTCGAACGGGAAACAGCACTTCGGCCTCACCCTTCACGAGTTGCATGCGGTGAGCACTAAGGAAGCTACCAGCACCAAACTCGCTCCACCACCGGGCATCGAGTTCCATTGGCCACGGGCGGCCACGTTCGACGCCAAGCGCAACCGTGTACTCATCTGCGCACACCGCGGCCTGTTTGAGTACGCTCCGGCCTCACCTCTACCGTGGACACAGCTCACGGAGGGGAGATTGTCGAACTGCGCCGCTCTCGTCTGGCAGGCAAAGACCGACACGTTGTTCTCGTTTGGGGCGGCGCGGAACCAACGAGGTAACGGGAACCTCGTTCCCACACTCTACCAGCACAACGCAAACGGAACGGTTACGAACTCGGTCGTACTTGGCACACCGCTTTTCCCCGGCGTGATGGGTGAGTACGGGCTCGAGAACCGTGCCGAACTCATCGACCTCGGTGGTGACCTTGCCCTTCTCATTCAAGGGCGGGGTCGCGATACCAATACCGGCGAAGCCGGAAAACCCGAGGCGTTCCTGTACGTCATCGACCCGAAGACCGGAAAGGTGAAACTGGCGTGGAAGGAGTGACCGCGCCGCGCCCGATCCTTCGATACACCCCCGGAGCCGCACCGTGATCCGCCTTCTTGCCGCGTTGGTTGTCCTCGTCGCGGTCGCGCGCCCGGCAGTTGCCGCGCCCCCTGCGGACGTTGCCGACCTGTTCCCGCCGGGCACGCTCGCCTATGCGGAACTGCACGACCCCGGCGCGCTCGGGCCGCAACTCGCGGCGCTCGTGAAGGGGACGCCGCTCGAAGACAGCATCCCGTTTATCGACGGGAAGAAGGCCGCCGCCAAGACGCTCGGCGAGTTCCGCGCGAAGCGCGAACTGGCCGAGCTTGCGCTGTTCCTCTCACCCGAAGTGATCGGCGAGTTCCGCAAACTCGGCGGGGTCGCGGTGGGGCTGGTCGGGTTCAACGACCGCGGCGAACCGGAAGTGGCGGTCGCGGTGCTGACCGGCGACAGCGCCGCGGCCGGACTCGCGGCCCGCGCGTTCATCACCACGAGTACCAACCTGCGCAAGGTTGCCGAGGTGTCGAAGGTGCCGGTGTTCCAGTTCCGCGCGCCCGTGGTGCGGTACGACCCGATGGGCCGCCCGGCGCTCGACAACGAGAAGCCGCCGACCGAGGGGCCGCACGAGCCGACCTTCGCGTACACGCCGGGCCTGTTCGTCGCCGGTACCAGTAAGGCCGCTCTCGTGCCGGTCATCAAGCGGTTCCGCGGCGAAGAGAAGGACGCGATAAAGGCGACGGACGGGTTCAAGACGGCCGCGGCGGAGTACCGCAAGGCCGGGGTGTTCTTCTACGCGAACGCGCCGGAGTTGTTCGCCAAGCTCGACGCCGCGGCGCGCGCGGCCGGCGACCGTGTCGATTCCGATCTGCTCGCGTGGCTGCGCCTGACGGCCGGGCCGAAGGCGCTGAAGGCCGTGGCCGGGCACGTCGGGTTCCGCGACGGCGGGCTTGTCGTCACGGTTGGCACGAAGCTCGACCCCGCACAGGCCAGCCCGCTGGCGGCGCTGTTGTCCGGCCCCGCGGTGAAGGTGGAGGCGCTGCACCACGCGCGCCGCCTGGCCACGCTCGCCGCGACCGTCAACCTGCCGGAGAAGAACCGGGCCGCGGCGCTCGTCGGGTTCCTCGACGCCTTTGCGAAGGCCAACGGCGAACTCGGCCGGCTACCGGGCGACGTGCTCAAAGAGCTTCAGAACAAGCACAAGGTCGCGGTCAACGACGTGATGGCGAAGGTCCGCGCGGTCACGGTGATCGTGCCGCCCAAGCAAGAGTTGCCGAAGGGCGCGAAGCCGATCCCTCTGTTCGTGCTGCACTTCGACGACGCGGCCGGCGCGACCGCGTGGGAAGAACTGATGCCGAAACTGGTGGCCGAGATTGCGGGTGAGGAGAAGCCGGCGCAACCGTCGAGCGAGCCGACCGAGGGCGTCGCGGTGCGCTCGCTGCCCGGCACCGGGCTGCCGTGGAAGGCCGCGATTCACTACGCGCGTAAGGACGCGATCGTCGCCATCGGCCTCGAACGGAAGCCGGTGGCGCTCGCCCTCACGCCGGACGCCGCGGCCAGCGTCGCGAAGGGGCTGACCGCGCCCGCGGGCGACGTGGTCCTGCTCGGCGCGTTCAACATCGGCGACTTGTTCGCGCTGGTCCCGACGCCGGCCGGCGCGAAGCCCGGCACGTTCCTCGAACCGCCCGTCGATCGCTTGGGCGAAGTGCTCGCGCCGGAGGAGCAAGTGAAGGACGCGGAGAAGGCGCGGGCGGCGTTCCTTGCGGCGTTCGGCGAACTGCCGCCCGCGGTGCTGACCGCGCGGCGCGCCGGCGACGAACTGCGCTTCGAGCTTGTCCAACCGAAGGTGCAGAACGGTGGGCTGACGCCCGTCATCAACGCCGGCGTGCAATGGTTCGACAAGCTGATGAACCTGCGCGACCCGAACCGCTTCGAGCACCAGCACGAGCGCCGCGGCCGGTGGTGAGCGCGAATGGGTGCCGCGCCCTACCTGACTTCAACGAGTCGGAAGTCCTTGATGAGGTAGCACAGGTTCTTCTTGTCGCTGGGCAGGAAGTAGTTCGGCGGGCGGCACCGGAACCGGATGGTGGAGTGGCCGGGCGGCACTTCGATGCGCTTGTAGGTCTTGAGCGTGAGCGCCTTCTTGGGGTCGTTGGTTTCGTCCTTGTCCAGAACGTAGGTGTCGCTGACAAGGCCGGAGAGCTGCACCTCGAACGGGCCGCGGGTCGTCACGCCGGTGTGGAACGACAGGTCGAACGTGCGGGTCCGGTCGGTCGGGTTCACCAGCGTGAGGGCGCAGTCGAACCGGCCCCAGAGGAGGCGCTCGCCGCCGGGTTCGAGCGGCTCCTGCGAGAAGAACCCGTCGATCCAGAGCGCCGCGACCCACTCGCGCTCGAACTGCTCTCGGGCCGCGTACTCGGCCGGGTGCTTCGTGCGCCACGCCTCGCGGAACGGGCGCAGGTCGAGTACGAACTGCCGGCCGTCGTCGTGGACGATCACCGGCAGCGACACCTGTGCGTTGCCCACTTCGGCCTGATACCGCCGGTTCAGGCGCTCGCGCAACTCGGCGACCTTGTCCGGGTTGCGCCCCGGCGGGAACCCGCGCCCGTCGATGAACAGGCCGTCGAACCCGCGGGCCACGATCCGCTCGAGTACCAGTTCCGGCGCGGCGGCGAGCGCCTCGGACACGTCGCGCTGCCACACGTCCACCTCGCGCCCCTTAACCGCGCCGTAGCTGAACCGCAGACCGTTGGTCATCACCGCGCCGCGCGCGTGCTCGTACGCCGAGGGCATGTCGTGGGGCGTCGGGCTTTCGGGGAACCCGACGTACGGGAGGCAGAACACCATCGTGCCCGCGGGCAGCGTGTCGTCCGCCTTCGCGAAGAACGCGCGGTCCGCGCGGTACCGCTCCGCGAACTTGTCGAGTGCCGGCCGCCCGGTCCAGTTGAACGGGTTCAGCCCCCACGGGAGCTGATCGAAGAACCCGACAACGAGCAACAGCGCGAACGCCGGGTGGCGGAGCTGCCGCGCCAGCGGCCCGGTGCGTGCGGCGAAGGAGCGGTCCACGAACAGCGCCACCGCGCCCAAGCACAGGAACGCGATGAACACGCTGATGCGGTTGTACGCGCGGATCTGCGGGGTCACGAGCTGGTTGAACAGCGGGCCGAACGCGCCGATGCTGCCGATCAGGAGGAGGTACACGGTCAGCGCGACGAGGGCGTTCACGGGCCAGCGCTTCGCGCCCGGCAGGAGCGCGAGCGCGATCAACCCCACGAGCCCGATCCCGCCGACCGCGCCCAGCGACGCGGCCCGCTCGCCCTCGGCCTGACGGTGCGGCGTGCAGTAGTTGGAGCGCTGCTTCGCGAACTCGCCGATGGCGTGGTCGGTGGTGGGCAGCAGCATGTGCGCGACCTTCAGCCCGTAGTTGTCGGCCTCTTCCGGGTAGCGCTGCGTCAGAGGGTTCACCCCGTGCCGGGCCTGATAGGTGTACGTGGGCAGGTGGAGCAACAGGCCCGTGACCACGACCGGCGCGAGCAGCAGGGCCGCGGACGCGGCGGCGCGCCACGTCTTGTGAACGGCCCACCCGTACGCGCCGGCGAACGCGGTCAGCGCGCAGGCGAAGAAGGCGTAGTACGCCCCGGCCCCGGCCGTGACCGCGCCCAGCGCGCACCAGCCGAGCGCGCCCCACGAGAGCAGGTCCCAGCGGCGCGAGCCGTCGGCGCGCGGGGCGAAGAACGGCAGCGTCCCGCGGCACACCGCCAGCGCCGGCACCATCGACACCGGGACCCACCAGTACGCGGCGAGGAAGTAGTGGTAGTGGTACCGCTCTTGGTGGAACGGGGTGAAGGCGTACAGAAGCGCGCCCACCGCCGCCGCGGGGAGCGACAGACCGAGCCACCGCAGCACCCACATCGCGGTCAGCACCGTGAGCGGGTACGTGAGGGCGCTGTATATGTGGTACACGTACAGCACGTCGCCGGTGAACCGGCCGATGAGCCAGAGGAACTTGAAGTGGACGAAGTCGATGATCGGGAAGTCGTACAGTTCCTGTTGGCCGGGCGCGCCGAGGCGCGGGTTCTCCCAGTGCGTGCCGCGCTCGACCGTGGACCGGACGAGCGGGATGTACAGCATCGAGTCGAGGTCGTAGTAGAACGGGGCGCGGAGGTCGCGCTTCCAGAACTGGTACGCGGACGCGAGAAGCAGGAGCGAAAGGGCCATGCTGCCCGCGTACCACGCGAGGCGCGCCCGCACCGGCGCGGGCGGGTCCGCGGGCGCGGGCGCGTCGGGAACGGTGGCCGGCTGCTCGGTCATGCGCGCTCGCCCGGAGTTGCGGAACGACACCCCGAATAGTTAGGGTAATGAGTGCCCGATGTCACCCCTTGACGTAACGGCGCCGAACCTGATCGTCGGGTGCGGCTACCTCGGCCGGCGCGTCGCGGCGCTCTGGCGCGCGAACGGCACGCGCGTCGCGGCCCTCACACGCGGGCGCGCCGACGCGCTCCGCGCCGCCGGCATCGAGCCGACCACCGGCGACGTTCTCGACCGCGACAGCCTGCGCGCGCTGCCGTCCGCGGCCACCGTGCTGTACGCGGTCGGCATGGACCGCGCCGCGGGGAGGTCCATGCGCGACGTGTACGTGAACGGGTTGGCGAACGTGCTCGACGTGCTCCCGGCGTGCGCGCGGTTCGTTTACGTTTCCAGCACGAGCGTCTACGGCCAAACCGCGGACGAGTGGGTCGATGAAGCGAGTGCCACCGAGCCGACCGAAGAAAGCGGCAAGGTTGTTCTCGAAGCCGAACGGTCGTTGCGCGCGCGGTTGCCGGGCGCGATCATCCTCCGCTTCGCCGGCATCTACGGCCCGGATCGGCTGCTCCGCAAAGCGCCAGTGCTGAAGGGCGAACCGCTCGTCGGCGACGCGGAGAAGTGGCTGAACCTGATCCACGTCGCCGACGGCGCAAGCGCCGTTGTGTACGCGGAGGCGCACGCCGCCACCGGCGAAACGTACAACGTGAGCGACGGCGCGCCGGTGTCGCGGCGCGACTTCTACACTCGCCTCGCTCAGTTGCTCGGCACGGAAGCGAAGTTCGAGCCGCGCGCGGAACCGGGCGCGCCCAACCGCCGCATCGACAGCAGCAGGTTCCGCGCGCTCGGTTGGACCCCGGCCCACGCCAGCTACCACGACGGCTTGGCGCTGGCGGTGAGGGAGTCCGGCGTGTAGGTTCTTGTCGGAGTAGGTGCCGCCTGCCGGGCGGCACTGCGACCCATCGCGTTCAGCCACAAGAAGCGCCTACCAGCCCGCCCCGGCAGGGCGGGCCTACTAAAGAGGCCCACATGCCCCGCTTCCTCGCCGCGCTCATGCTGCTCGTGCTCGCTTCGCCCGCGTTCGCCGTCGACAAGGACAAGCCGAACACACTCACCGAGCAAGAAACCGGCCTCGGTTGGGTACAATTGTTCGACGGCGAAACCACGTTCGGCTGGACGATTGACGGCCCGGCGACCGTCAAGGACGGTTGGCTTGTGTTCGGTGGTGACAAGCCGGTGAAAGCGCACACCAACTTGAAGACATCGGGCGGGCACGTCGCGTTCGAGGCGGCTTGGTCCGGCGAGAAGCAACCGACGCTTCATTTATTCGATGTGTCGAAGGACAAGAACAAGAACACGATTGACGACATCATCGAGTTCAAGAAGCAAGGCATCAAACCGCCGTGGGCCAAGCTCCAAGGCAGCATTCGCGAACCTTACGCCGTGGAACCGGTCGCGCGCGTCGAGGTGCCCGCCGGGAGCGAGTTGCGGTTGCGCTCGGTCCAGTTCTTCCCGAACGGTCGCGGTCCGCTCACCAAGCTCTTCACCGGCAAAGACCTGACCGGCTGGAAGGTGAACGGGGCGGACCCGAAGCGGATGGCGTCGAAGTGGGAGGTGACGAAGGCCGGCGAACTGTCCGTTAAGAACGGGCCGGGCGATCTTGTAACCGAGAAGGAGTTCGACAACTTCGTGCTGCAATTCGAGTGCAAGACGTTGGGCAAGGCGCTCAACAGCGGGTTCTTCTTCCGCTGCATCCCGGGGCAGTACCAGAACGGCTACGAGGCGCAGATTCAGAACGCCTTCAAGGACGACGACCGCACCAAGCCCGCGGACTTCGGCACGGGCGCGATCTACCGGCGGGTTGCGGCGCGCCGCGTGGTGAGCAACGACAACGAGTGGTTCACGATGACCGTTGTTGCCAATGGGAAGCACATCGCGACGTGGGTGAATGGCTATCAGGTGGTCGATTGGACGGACGACCGCAACCCGAACGACAACCCGCGACAGGGCTACCGCGCCGCGAAGGGGCCGATCTCCATTCAGGGCCATGACCCCACTACGGACATCCTGTTCCGCAATATCCGCATCGCGGAACTGCCGAAGTAGTCGAAGGTCGTAAGGTCGAAGACGGGAACTGCCCGCTTCGACGTTACGACCTTCGACGTTACGACCTTCGACTACGCTTTCTGCGTGTCGGCTTCGGGCGTGGCCGGGCTGTCGGTCTCGAACCATGAGTCCTTGAAGACGATGCGCTGCGGGTTCTTGCGGTTCATGGCGATGTTCGCGGTCAGCGCGAGGATCGCGTCGGCCATCGCCACTTCGCCGTGGCACCGCGGGATGATGTCCTTGTGGACCAGTTCGCCCTTCTCGTTCTTGCTGTAGTCGACTTTGCCGCCGCGCTTCTGCCACTCGCGCAGGCAGAACGCGAAGTGCTCCATCTCGGTGCGGTAGCCGCGGACGGCGCTGTCCCACGCCGGGGCGCTGCTCGACTTGCTGAGCTGCGCGCCGCCCCCGCCGCCCCACGTGCTGGTGGCCTCCATCGCGGGCTTGCCGCCGCCCGCGCCGGTCACGGTCACTTTGGTGTCGCGCCCGCCGCTGCCGGCCTTGCCCGGTTCCGGCTCCTTGAACAGGAACACGTCCTTTTCCTCTTCCAACACCATCGTGCCGCGGCTGCCCATCACGCACTCGCCGTACTTCTCGAAGCTGTTCGTGTTGAACGACGTGTACGTGACGACGACGATGTCGTCCTCGTTCTCCTTCACCGGCTTGCCGCCTTGCAGGACGAGGTGCCCGCTGGAGTCGCGCTTGTAGTAGGTGCGGCCGGGGAACTCGTAGGTGACGAACACGCCGTCGTCGCTCTGGCGGTCGTTCTTGCCGGGGCCGTAGAAGAACTTGCCGCCCACCCCCTGCACGCTGAGCGGGTGAACGTGGCCGAGGATGATCGAGGCGGCGTCGAGCTGGTGGCTGCCGAGTTCGGCCATGAGGCCGCCGCCGGTCTTGTCGAACAGCCGCCAGCGGACCAGTTCCGTGATGCTCTCGTAACCGAGGCTCTTGAGCTTCTGCGGTTCCTTGAGGAACGGCTCCGCGTCCTTCGCCGGCACCGGCTTGCACCAGCCGTCGCGCAGGGCGGGGAGGTCGAACGGTTTGCCGTCGATGTCGTTGCCGCTGGCAAAGCCCGCGCGGTCCGCGGCGCTGGCGCTGAACGGCCACGAGTTGTTGCGGTGCCACAGCGCGCGGATGTGCTTGATGTCGCCCAGAATGCCGGTGTTCAGCACTTCGAGCGCCTGCGCGTAGAGCGTGCTGTAGTGCCGCTGGTGCCCGACCGAGAGGAGCAGGCCCTTGTCCTTCGCGTAGCGTGTCATGTCCTTGCACTTGCCGATGGTGCGGGCCATCAGCTTTTCGCACAGGACGTGCAGTCCGGCGTCCATGCACTGCTTGGCGATGCCGTCGTGCGTCATCAGCGGGGTGGCGATGATGACCGCTTCGATGTTCAGTTTCTTCGCGTCCGCGAGTAGCCCTTCCACGCTGTCGTAGGGCTTGATCTTCTTGGCGCTGTCCTTGCCGTAGATGCCGTTCAGCCCCTTGCGCGGGCCTTGCGGTTCGCCCTTGTAGATGCGCTCGAGATTGGTGGGCCGGATGTCGCACACGGCGACGATCTCGTTGAACTCCGGGTTGTGGTCGCCGACGAGCACGCCGCCCTCGTCGCCGCACCCGATGAGCGCGGTGCGGACGGCCTTGTTGCCCTTCCACGAGTGGTACCCGAAGTACACGGCGGCCGACACCGGCACGACCGCGCCGGCCGCGAGGCCGCTCTTGAGGAAGTCGCGGCGGTCGGGGGCGTTGGGGTCGGGCGGCCCGCCGGTCGCCATCGTCCCCATCTTGTCGGCCCGCGCGAGGTCGCCCGCGGCCTGCTCGAAGTTGGCCTTGCCGACGGCCTTCTGTTCGGGGGTCAGGTCGAGAGCCATTGTGTTGCTCCTCGGAGGGTCGTAGGGTTGTGTGTTGAGGATTTGAGATTGCAGATTTGTGATTGATGATTGAAAGGCAGCGGATGATGCGCCCTGTCTTTCAATCATCAATCACAAATCTGCAATCTTCAATTCTCCGGCTTGTGTTTCCAACACGGCCGCAGCACGAGGGCGTCCAGTCCGAGCCAGCGGCCGGTGGGGTAGCAGGCGAGCGCCAACAGCGCGAGCGCCTCGATGACGTTCTTGTTCACGAACACCGGGTTGCCCTCGGTGTTGGGCGGGAGCGGGAACCACGGGAAGGCAGGGTGCGCGAGGTACGTGACCACGAGGAACCCCGCGGCCATTACGCACACGAGCCGCGTGAACAGCCCCCCCATGATGAACGCGCCGACGCCCACGAGGAACCACATCGTGATGCGGTCGAGCCTCTGGCCGCGCGACTCGCGCGGTTCGACTTCGACCGCCTTACCGCCGTTCAGTTCCTTCTTCAGGTCGGCGATGAAGGCGTCGGCGTCGCGCGCGAGGTCGGCCTCGGCGACGATGGCCGCCATGCGGAACTCGGCGACGCGCTTCGAGTCGGTACCGGTGCCGTTGCCCAGCCCGTTCGCCTGCCGGTCGGCGACCTCTTGCGCGTTCTGCTGAACCCATTTCACGTGCGCGATGCGCTCGGGGCCGGACATCAGGACGTCGCCGCTCACGAACTTCACCAGCGCGCCGCGCTTGTCCGCGCCGTACACCCAGCGGGCGTACGCGGCCTTCGCTTCGACAAGGCGCTGCGCGGCCTCGGCCTTGAAGTTGTCGCCCTTCGCCTTCGATTCGGCCCGCTTCTTGTCGGCGTCGACCTTTGCTTTCGCTTTCGCGGCCTCCTTGTCCTTCTTGATCGCCGCGATGTCGGCCTCGGTCCAGCGCGGGATGTCGTCTTTGCCGTCGCCCTTCTTGGCGTGAAACCGCGCGTGCCTCAGGGCGTTCGCTTCGGCCTCGTCCGCGGCCTTCAGCGCCTTGTCCTCCGCGTCCTTGATCGCCTTCGGGTCCGTCGTGTTCACTTCCAACATGACCGCTTCTTCGGTCAACTTGAGCATGTCGTTGGCGTCGATCAGCGTGGCGACCGCGGCCGGGCACTTCGCGGCCTGTTCCTCGATCTTGAGCTTGGCGAAGTCCGCGGCCGACATCTCGTCCGGCGCGCTCACCTTCTCTGCGATCTCCTTCGCGGGGTCGGAGAACTCTTTGCGCATCTTCGGACCGAGCGGCCCCGGCGCGGCACGGAAGTACGGCTCGCTGGTGAACGGTTTGTTCGTGTCGCTGGGGCCGGTGGAATACGACTGGACCTTGTACAGCCCTTCAAAGAGGAAGTGCCAACCGATGGCGAGGCGCAGCGCGAGGAGGAAGAACACGCGCGGCGACCACTTGTTCTGCGCAGTGGCGACGATCAGCGCGAGAACGGTCCCGGCGAGGCCCGCGTACAGCACGGCGAGCGGGATCGGCAGGTGGCTCATGGCGAGTACGCTTCGGGGGCGAGGTTGAACGTTGATAAGCCGCTCGCGGCTTCGCACGACTGCGCCAGTACCACGAACCCTAGCGCCGGGCGTAGGCGGGTCAGGCGCTCCGCGCCGTCGGCCCCTAGCACGAACGCCGCGGTGGACATCGCGTCGGCCTCGGCCGCGGTCGGGGCGACCGCGCTGGCGCACGCGGTGCCTTCGGCCGGCCAACCGGTGCGCGGGTCGAGCAGGTGGCCCAACTGTTTGCCTTTATACGTGAAGAACTGGAACGTGGCCGCAGAAGTGCCGAGGCCCGCGTCGCGCAGGTACACGACGCCGAGCGAATCGTCGGGCGCGTGCGGGTGCAGCAGGCGCACCGGCCAGCCGCGCGCGCTATCGGGCGGCGCGCCGATGGCGTACGCGCTGCTCCCGCTTCCTTGCAGCAGCGCGGCCCGCACGCCCCACTTCGCGCGCAGCCGTTCCACGGCGCGGTCGAGCGCGTACCCCTTGCCCACCGCGCCGAGGTTCAGTTCGAGACCGGGGAGGCGGAACTTCACCGCGCGGCGCGCCTCGTCCAGTACGACGTGGCGGAACCCGGTCGCGCGCATGGCTTCCACCAACTCCGCAGCCGGTGGGACGGCCCCGTCGCGCCGGTAGAAGCCCCACGCCTTCGTGAGCGCGCCAGTGGCGATGTCGAACGCGCCGCCGGTCTCGCGCGTCCAAGCGGCGCACCGTGCGAACAGTTCGAACAACCGCGGTTCGACTTCCACGAACTCGGTCGCGGCGCGGGCGTTCAACCGCGCCAGTTCGGAATGGTCGCGGTAAACGGTCATCTGGTCTTCGAGTTCGTCGATGAGGTCGAGGGCGTCGGTGCCAGCGGCGACCGGGTCCGGGTGCGAGCCGTGGGGAATGGCGATCTCGAACGTGGTCGCCATCGCGCGCCGCGAGACGCGCACGAGCGAGAACTCGCTCGGCGCATCCAGTTCGTCAAAGAATGGGAACAGCAGGTCCAGCATGACGATCTTCGGACCGTGGCGATTACCGGTTCTGCGAATCGTTCGGGACAGGCAGGGCTGGGTTCGTAACTCGTGATCCGCGGAGCACTTTCCGCAGGTACAGCTCTGTCGAGAGCCAAGCATGAAGCCCGATCACCAACAGGCACAGCGCGATGGAACCCACAATTACTGGAACAGCTTCCAGATTTGCGCGCACCATGCGCTCGTGAACCATCAAGAACAGAGTTGCCGCAAGCGCGGCGGGTATCACGAGCGCGAACAGGGCAAACCGGAACCGGGAAGAGAACATGAGAGCGGTCGCGTTCTTGAACCGGGTCAGGCACAGGAACACAACCAGCACCGATAGGAAGTAGTATCCGAGCCAACTCATCACGGCTGCGACAACGGTATTGAATTGGGCGAACACTGCGGCACCGATGGCGAGCGAGAACAGCACGATCACGGGCGCGAGCGCCCACCACGGCGGTATCTTCTCGACGAACGACTTTTGGCGCAGACCTGCGTAGAGATCGCGGGTCTCGACGAACTCCTTGAATAGTTGCTCGAGGTCGTCGTTCGTTGCCCCGCTTAGAGCGATGAGTCGCTCCCGTTCCGCTGGGCCGGGCAGATCGGGTGCGAATCGTTCGTCTACAGTCATCGAGTCGAGAACGCGAAGGAACCGTTCGAGTTGACCGAGCCGGGATTGCTGCGTTTCGGTCCAGAACCCGCCCATCACGGACTTCGTCGAGAGCATGTGCGACAACTGACTCATGCAACTCTTGCGGTAGTCGTCGAGATTATCGATTGAGAGGGTGAGTTCCCCGAGCGGCGTGGTCACCTCGGTGCGGCACTTTGGACACCGAAAGCCCGGCGACTCGTCGGCCGCACCACTGAGGAAAATCGCGACGAGTCGCGTGAGAAAGCTCGGTTGTGTGAGGGGGGCCATTGGCACGCGGCACTGCGGGCAATCCATGTCGGCCTCCGTTACGGGCCTCGGCACCAATTGTTGGGAGCGTTGGTTTCGGTGCCTCAAAGTGTAGTTCGTTCGGCGCTCGCGGGTCTTTGGTCGGCAACCGGGTTGGATGTAAAAAGGATCGGGCGGTGCGTCACCCGCGCCGCCCGTTCGTGCTGCGTTTAGCGCGCTCCCTTCCGTCAAACTTCGTTCATTTGATCGTGGATCATCGGGTCGAGGTGCTTGGTGTTGCGCTCGACGGCGAGGACGATGGTGCGCTCTTCGACGCCGTCGGCGCTCGCGGCCACGGCGGGGATGATCTGCCGGCTGTCCGGCAGGTTGAAGGTCATGCGGAACGTGCCGTCCGGGTTCAGCTTGATCGGGTCGTTGTTGAGCGTCAGGTGCGCCGACGGGTCGGTGCGTCCGAACACGATCAACTTCGCGTCGATCTCGAAGTAGAACTTCTTTACGCTGCCCGGCGGGACCGCGCCGGTGCCGAACGCGGTCTCCTTGGGCGGCCCCAGCACGCGCCCGGTGCGTTCCTCGAAGAACTCGCGCAGCTCCGCGGTGCCGCTCGACTCGAACCCCGTGGACATGGCGAGGATGCGCTCGGCCCGGTGCTTCGCGTCCTTGTCGTCCCAGCCGGTGTCGGGCACTTCCGCGGGGTCCGCTCCGGCCTTCGGCGGCGTCACGACGTTCGACCGCGCGAGGACGTAGAAGTCGCCGCGGCGCGAGACGTAGCCGATGTCGGCCCGGTAGGCGCGCGGGGGCTGGGCCACGTCGATGTACCAGTTCTGGCCCGCGCCCTGCACGATGATGTCTTTCACCGGCGTTTCGGAGGTACTGGTCGTGTCGAGGCTGGTCACGTCGAACAGGCGGATGATGAGCCGCGCCCCGTGCCAGTCCTGCTTGAGCGCGGCCTCGGCGCGCGACACGGAGTTCGGGGACAACTCCCAATAAGCGTTGAGCCAGTAGGGATTCGAAACCGCGAGGATGATGCGGTCCTTGGTGATCGGGGTCGGCAGGCGCACGGGGTCTCTGGCGACGACCGGCGCGGGCTTCGGGACGAGGGTTTTCGTGGCGATCGGCTTCGCGGGCAGGGGCGACTTGGCGACCGGCTTTGCGGGCGAGGCAACGCCCGCGGGCTTGGGGGTGCCGTTGGTCAAGGGTTTGGGGCCGACGCCCGCGCCGGGCTTGGTCTTTGTCGCGACCTTCACGACGGGCTTGGGCGCGGGGGCCGGCGGCTTCGGGGCGACCTTCGCGGGGAGCTTCACGACCGGGGCAACCCGTTTGGGCCGGGCCGCGACCTTGACCACTTTCACGACCTTCGCGGCGGGTTTCTTTGCGGGCTTGGTGGTTTTGGCCGCAGACTTGATCGTCTTTGCGGGTGCGGCGGGCTTGGCGAGCGCTTTCACGAGCGCGCCCTTATCCATTGTGGCCCAGCCGCGGATGCCGCGGGCCTTTGCCATGTTCGCCAGTTCGGGCTTGGACCGATCATTCAGCGCGCCAACAGTTTTCATCGGCAGGCCACTCCCCGCGCACACGGCGACGGCTGTGGTTCGGACACAGGGCTTCCGTGCCGGGAAGTTCGTGGAGGCTCCGCCCCGGAAAAGTAAGCGGTCCCGGCCCTTCATTCTAAGGGCGGGACTGTCTGAACGCTCGCGACACACGTACTATGCGCGCGAGGGGCACCGTCGAACGGGTGCGCTCCAACCGATGTGCCGTCCGGGGCAGGGAACGGGACCGTGCCGAACACGGACCCGAAAAGAGCGGGTTGGGGGCGGGCGCTCGTTCCATCGCCAGAACGAAAGCTTCTAGCGTAAATCAATCTTAGAGAAAATCGGCATCCTCTGTCAATGTGAATTGCTCGCCGGAACTGGTTTCTACCAAAGGTTTTTGCTCGATTCAAGCGACGACAGGAACGTGCAAGTGCCCCTAAATTGTGCATAACCCCCCTAACACGTCCTTGCGGGGGAGACACATGGCTCTCGAAAGCAACTCACGAACCTGCGAAAACAACCGCAGTTTGGAACAGAACGCTGGTAATTGAGCCTTGTGCACTTTTTCACGAGTAGCCCGTTGACTTTGGTTTGCGCCGGCCCACAATACGCCTTCGTCCCGAACCTGTGCAGAGTTCACACATGCCGGCCGACCAACCGTCGCCCGGTCCGCGGATGCCGGTCGGCTTGATGGTGGCCGGCTCCGAGATGGCCTCGTTTACCATCCTCGGTCTGTTGCTCGATTTCGGACTCGGCACGATGCCGGGCTTCACCATCGGGTTGACGCTTCTGGGGTTGGTCGTGAGCCTCTGGCATCTGGTCAAGATGTCGCAGGCGATGAGCAAGACGAGCAAGCAGAAACCGCCCGAAAGCGGGGTCGGGTCGTGATTCGCCGGTCCGCGATCATGCTCGGCGTGCCCCTGCTGCTGGCCGCGCTGGTCGCGGTTCCGCTTGGGTTGTGGAAGGGCGAGTACCAGTGGCTCTGCGCCGCGGTGGCGACCGGGCTGGTGGTACCGCCCGGCCTCGCGACGCTCGTTCTGGCCGAGAAGCTCGCGAAAGTGTCGGCGTTCGGGCCGTTGATGGCCCTAGCTGTGGGCACCGCGGTGCGGTTGTTCGTGGGGTTCGGCGGCGCGGTTGCGGTGTTCTTCGTCAGCAAGCCGACGTTCCACGCGGACCCGTTCAGCTTCTTCGGCTGGCTGCTCGGAACGTACTTGGTGGCGCTCGCGACGGAGACGGCGCTGCTGGCGGGAACGAATGTGAAGGCGGGGGTGGCGGGCACGGGCGCTCCACCGCAAAGCAACGGGTGATGGCTTCACGGATCGCATCAGGCGAGGTGCGGCGATGGCCGACGGCAAGAAAGCGATCGACCCGTTCGAACACGTCGTCGATGCAAAGGAATTGCACTTCTTCGACAGCATCCATTTTGGCCTTCACGGGCTTGAGGTCGGTGGCATCCCGCTCAAGTTCATGCTCCTGATGGCGATCTGCGCCGCGACGGTCGCGATCTCTCTGATCTGGCTCGGTCGCAAGATGTCCAGCGGTGAGCCGCCGACTGGCAAACTCTGGAACCTGATCGAATACTTGGTGTTCTTCGTGCGCGACCGGATCGTGAAGCCGGGCGTCGGCGAGCACGATACCAACCGCTACCTCCCGTACCTGACGACGCTGTTCCTGTTCATCTTCGCGATGAACCTGATCGGCATGTTGCCGTTCTTGGGTTCGCCCACCGCCTCCATCATGGTGACGGGCGCGCTGGCGCTCATCAGCTTCGTGGTGATCCACGCGGCCGGTATCGAGGGCAACCACGGGTTCAAGGGCTACCTGAAGACGTTCATCCCGCCCATCCACATTGAGGGTGGGGCGGGGATGCAGTTGATGGGGAAGGTGATTACGGTCGGCATCGCGGCCCTAGAGTACGCGACGGCTTTCATCCGCTGCATCGTGCTCGCCGTTCGTCTCTTCGCGAACATGCTCGCCGGCCACACCGTGCTGTTCATGATCCTGCTGTTCATCGCCCTCGTGACGTCCGGCTCCCCTCAGCAGATCAAGTTCGCCGAGGGTAAGGACTGGATGTACTACTTGGTGATGCCGTTCAGCGTGACGCTGGTCACGGCCCTTAGCCTGTTGGAGCTGTTCATCGCCGGGCTTCAGGCGTTCATTTTTACGTTCCTGACCGCGGTGTTCATCGGGTTGGCGAAACACCCCGCACACTAACAACCTTGCACCTTACTCAAGTTTCTTGGAGGGTTCCGACGATGCGCTTCGCAAACATGCTGCTGGTCGCGTTTCTCGTGATGCTCGCGATGGCCGCGCCCGCGTTCGCGGCCGAGAGCGCCGGGCCGGGGGCCGGGATCGGGATGGGCCTCGCCATCATCGGCATCGGCATCGGCATCGGGCTGATCGGCTACGCCGCGCTGAGCGGCATCGCCCGCCAGCCGGAGCAGGCCGGGGCGATTCAGGGCGCGATGTTCATTCTCGCGGGTCTGGTCGAAGGGGCCGGCATCATCGCGCTGGTGCTCTGCCTCTCGCTCCTGTTCCTCTAAACCGGCACGGTTCCCAACGGTCCTGAAGGGGGACGCACACATGCGACTCGCATCGTGGGGCCGGGCGGCGGCGCTGGCCGCGCTCGTGCTGCTCGCGCTCGCGGAGCCGGCCCTCGCCGCCGGGGGCGGCGAGAAGAAGGGCGGCCTCGACTTCACCGGCATCAAGCGCTACGACCTCGGCATCTACACGCTGGTCGTGTTCGGCCTGCTCATGCTCATCGTGGGCAAGTTCGCGTGGCCGAAGATTCGTGACGGGTTGGAGAAGCGCGAGACCAACATCCGCTCCGCGCTCGACCAAGCGAAGGCCGACCGCGCCGAGGCCGCGGACCTGTTGGCCCGCGCGAAGAAGGATCTCGACGAGACCGCCGCCAAGGTCAAGGCGATGCTCGACGAGGCCCGCCGCGACGCGGACGCCCTCAAGCTCGCCAAGACCGAAGAGGGCGTGAGGGACGCGCAGGCCGAGCGCGAGCGCGGCAAGCGCGACGCCGCCCTTGAGAAGGACGCCAAGAGCAAAGAGCTTCAGCAGGAAGTCGTGTCGCTGGCGATGCTGATCGCGTCGAAGGCGCTGCGGCAACAGGTGACGCTCGACCAGCAGGCGAAGTTGCTGGACGAGTCCATTGCCGAGCTGAAGGCGAACCGCGCCTGAACCCGTGTAGCCGCGAGCCGAAGGCGAGCGCGAGACCCTCATGGCAAACGTCGAGACCACACACGAGACGGTGCTGGACGCGGCCGCGGCCCGGTCGCGGCTGGCGCGCGTGTACGCCGCGGCGCTGCTCGTCGCCGCTGATAAGAGCGGCCCGAAGGCCGCAGAAGAGGTCGGCGCGGAACTGACGGCGTTCGCCCGTGCCGCAGCCGGCAACCCCGGCGTCGCCGCGTTCCTCGCCAGCCCCGCCGTCGGGAAGAAGAAGAAGGCCGCGGCGCTCGCGCCGGTCCTGCAACGGCACGGCTCCGAGTTGCTCCGCGGGCTGGTGGGCACGCTCGCCAGCAACAGCCGACTCGACCTGCTCCGCGGCGTCGCGGCGGCGTTCGCGCAGTTGCTCGACGACCGCAGCGGGCGCGTGCGCGTGAAGGTCACGGCCGCGGTGCCGCTCACCGGCGCGCAAACGGACGCGCTCCTCGCGAACCTGCGCGCCTCACTCGGAAACCAAGAACCCGTTCTGGACGTGCGCGTGGACCCGGACCTGCTCGGCGGGTTGGTGGTTCAAGTGGGCGACGCGGTGGTCGACACCTCCGTCCGCTCGCGCCTCCAGTCGCTCCGCACACTCCTGCTCGAGAAGGGCACCAGCAATGGCTAAGCAGAACGCCAGCGAGATCATCAGCGTCCTGAGCACCCAGATCAGCAACTTCGACCGCAAGGTCGAGACCCGCGCCGTCGGGCAGGTGCTCGAGGTCGGCGACGGCATCGCGCGCTGCTACGGCCTCTCCGAGGTCATGGCCGGCGAACTCGTCGACTTCCCGCAGGCCGGGGTCAAGGGCCTCGCCTTCAACCTCGAAGAGAACTCGGTCGCGGTCATCATCCTCGGCGACTACCTCAAGGTGTCCGAGGGGATGGAGGTCCGCACCACCGGCGAGCTGCTGTCGGTGCCGGTCGGCGAGGCCATGATCGGCCGCGTTGTCGACCCGCTCGGCAACCCGCTCGACGGCAAAGGGCCCATTGCCGCCACCAAGCGCCGGCTCGTCGAAAGCCCCGCGCCCGGCATCGTGGACCGCCAGCCGGTAAAGGTGCCGCTGCAAACCGGCATCAAGGCCATCGACTCCATGACCCCGGTCGGCCGCGGCCAGCGCGAGCTCATCATCGGCGACCGCAAGACCGGCAAGACCGCCATCGCCATCGACACGATCATCAACCAGCGGGAAGAGAACGTCGTCTGCGTGTACGTGGCGTGCGGGCAGATGGAATCGAAGGTCGCGGGCGTGGTCGAGATCCTGCGCAAGACCGGGGCGATGGACTACACCATCGTCGTCGTCGCCAGCGCGTCCGACGCGGCCCCGCTCCAGTACCTCGCCCCGTACGCCGGCACCGCGATGGCCGAGTTCTTTATGTACGAGCAGGGCAAGGACACGCTCTGCGTCTACGACGACTTGTCGAAGCAGGCCGCCGCGTACCGCCAACTCTCGCTGCTGGTGCGCCGGCCCCCCGGCCGCGAGGCGTACCCCGGCGACGTGTTCTACTGTCACTCGCGCCTGCTCGAGCGCAGCGCGAAACTGGCCGAGAAGTGGGTCATCATCGACGGCAGCACCGACGGCGCGCAGGCCGCGGCCCACTGGGGTATCAACAAAGCCAGCGCCCCGACCGAGAAGCGCGGGCCGAACGACGCCGGTATGGTGTACGTCGGGCCGGGCGAAAAGGGCGGTGCGGATCAGGCCAAACATGACCTCAAGCACTTCCCCGGTGCGAAGATCGCCAAAGTTGTCGGCAGCGGCGGCTCGCTCACGGCCCTGCCCATCATCGAGACGCTCGAAGGCGAAGTGTCGGCGTACATCCCGACGAACGTGATCTCCATCACCGACGGGCAGATTTACCTCCAGCCCGACCTCAAGAACGCCGGCGTGCTGCCCGCCGTGGACGTCGGCATCTCGGTGTCGCGCGTCGGCGGCAACGCCCAGATCGGCGCGATGAAGCACAAGACCGTCGCCGGCGGTCTGAAGCTCGCGCTCGCCCAGTTCCGCGAACTCGAAGCGTTCGCCCAACTCGGCACCGAACTCGACAAGGTGACGCAGTCTCAGTTGGACCGCGGCTACCGCATGGTCGAGATCCTGAAGCAGGGCCAGTACAAGCCGCTGAACGTCGTCGATCAGGTCATGATCATTTACGCCGGCAACAGCGGCGGCCTCGACGCCGTGGACCGCAAGAAGGTGAAGGACTGGGAGGACCAGTTCCTCAAGTTCATGAAGGAACAGAAGCCGGAAGTGCGGGCGCTGGTGGCGAAGGAAAAGAAGATGACCGACGAAGTGGTCGCCGCGCTGAACGCCGCGATCAAGGAGTTCCAGCCCCAATTTAAGGGGTAGTTCTGTGGTAGGTGCCGCGAGCCGAGCGGCACCGCGATACCCTGAGCTTGAGCTTCGCGCGTAGGTGAAGCCATCCCATTGCTGGTGCCGCTCGGCTCGCGGCACCTACTCAGAGAAGAATGGAGGCATGGCGCAATTCGTCTGGTTGGACTGGAACGAAGCGAAACTGGCGATGCACCACCTTTCCCCAGAGGAAGTGGAGTTCGCTTGGGAGCACCGAACAGACGTTACCGAGTGGGACGAGCCGGAACCGGGAGTCGAGAGCTACGGGCGCGTGCCCAACGGTCGCTGGGTGAAGATCATCTGGCGGCATAACGGCGTGGGTGACGAAGACCTGATCTTCGTCGTGACCGCGTACCACGTGGACCGACCGAAGGTTTTTGAGAGACGCAAGAGCTGATTCGATGGGGCGACGTGGCGCGCTCCCCTCCGCGGACTCCGGGTCGCGGCTAACTGCGAAACGACGAACTGAACACCTAACACGAAACACGAACGCCGATGGCTAACCTGCGTGTCCTCGTGAAGCGCCGCAAGGCGGTGCGGAACATCCGCAAGATCACGAAGACGATGGAACTGATCGCGACGGCCCGCTTCAAGAAGGCGCTCGACCGCGCCCAAGAAGCCGACGCCTACACGCGCAAGATCGCGGAGCTGGCCGCCGACCTGAGCAAGAACGCCGGCGACGTGAGCCACCCGCTGCTGGCCGCGCGCCCGGTCAAGAAGTCGGTGCTGCTGGTCATCACCGCGAACCGCGGGCTGTGCGGCGGGTACAACGGCGGCGTGATCCGCGAGGCGATGGGCGCGACCCGCGCCTACGCCGCCAGCGGCACCCCGTTCGACCTCGAAGCCGCCGGCAAGCGCGGCATCGCGTTCTTCAAGTTCCAAGGAATCGCGCGCACGAAGGAGTACACGAACTTCGAGGACAAGCCGACCTTCGCCGAGGTGGACGAGGTCGCCAGCCGGTACATCGACCTGTACACCACGGGCCAGATCGACGAGGTGAAGGTCGCGTACACGAAGTTCCTGAACGCCGCGCGCCAGCAGGCCGTCGTCGAAACGCTCCTGCCGCTGTCCGGCGTCGCGCCCGCTACAAAGGCCGCGGCGAGCGGCGCGAGCGAGAAGGTGAACTACGAGTTCATCCCCGACGCCGCCGAGATTCTGGAAGAACTGGTGCCCGCGGCCCTGAAGGTGCGGCTGTTCAAGATGTTCCTCGACGCGGCCGTGAGCGAGCAGATCGCCCGCCGGGTCGCGATGAAGGCCGCCACCGAGAACGCCGGCGACCTCATCAAGGACATCACGCGGGTCTACAACCGCACCCGCCAGGCGAACATCACGAAGGAGATTTCGGAGCTGATCGCGGGTTCCGAAGCGCTGAAGTAATCAGTGAGGGCGAACGATGGAGCGCCGCAAACTGACGTTCGCCTCGCTCGACGACGTTGTACGCGACGCAGAGAACTTGCAGGCGAAAGGTTACGACCGGGCGGGCAACTGGGACTTGGCGCAGGTGTGTGCGCACCTCGCGGAGTGGCTGAGCTTCCCGGTGGTCGGGTTCCCGAAGGTGCCGCTGGTGATTCGCCCGATGCTGTGGCTCGCGCGAATCACGGTCGGGCGGTCGATGCGGGAGAAGGTGCTCTCGCGGGGCTTCGACGCCGGCGGGCGAACGGTGCCGCAGACGGTGTTCCCCGCCGGCGGCGACCCGGCCGCGGCGGTGGCCCGACTGAAAGACGTGGCCGAACGGTTCAAGGCACACACGGGGGCCATCCACCCCTCGCCGCTGTTCGGCAAGATGACCAAAGACGAGGCGCTCCGGTTGCAGTTGAAGCACTGCGAGCACCATTTGAGCTTCCTGATTCCCAAACAGAGCTAACGAAGTCAGCGCCAGCAATACGAGTCAGCAAACAACGAGTTAGCCGCGAGCCGCAGGCGAGCGCGGAGCATTCACGAGGCACGACATGGTGACGACCGCGACCAAGTCCGGCAAGATCGTCCAGATCATCGGGTCCACGTTCGACGTGGAGTTCGAGGAGGGCTACCTGCCGGCCATTTACAACGCGCTCAAGGTGAACGCGAAGACGGCCGGCGGCACCGACATCAACCTGACCGGCGAGGTGCAGCAGCACCTCGGCGGCAGCCGCGTGCGGTGCGTCGCGCTGGGCAGCACCGACGGCCTCGTCCGCGGGCTGGACGCCGCCGACACCGGCGGCCCGGTGTCCGTGCCGGTCGGCCTCGAAACGCTCGGCCGCGTGTTCAACCTGCTCGGCCAGCCCATCGACGGCGGCGGGCCGGTCAAGACCGAGGGCACGCGCTCCATCCACCGCGAGCCGCCCAAGTTCGACGAACTGTCCCCGAAGGCCGAAGTGCTCGTCACGGGCATCA
This sequence comes from Planctomycetota bacterium, assembly GCA_016872595.1. Lineage (GTDB taxonomy): Bacteria > Planctomycetota > Planctomycetia > Gemmatales > Gemmataceae > Gemmata. Next base: position 2,629 of record VGZJ01000043.1, on the reverse strand, counting down.
AGGTTATCGACCTCCTGACGCCGCTGGCGCGCGGCGGTAAGGCCGGGCTGTTCGGCGGGGCCGGTCTGGGCAAGACGGTTATCTTGACCGAGCTGATTAACCGTATCGCGAAGGTGTACAAGGGCTACTCGGTGTTCGCGGGCGTGGGCGAGCGCACCCGCGAGGGCAACGACCTCTGGCTCGAAATGCAGGAAACCAAGACCAGCGCCGCGGCCGACGCGAAGTCGGTTCTCGAGAGCTGCGCGATGGTGTTCGGCCAGATGAACGAACCGCCGGGCGCGCGGCTCCGCGTCGCGCTGTCGGCCCTCACGATGGCCGAGTGGTTCCGCGACGTGACCGGCACCGAAACGCTGCTGTTCGTCGACAACATCTTCCGGTTCTCGCAAGCCGGTTCGGAAGTATCCGCGCTCCTCGGGCGCATGCCGAGCGCCGTGGGATACCAGCCGACGCTCGCCACGGAAATGGGCGAGTTGCAAGAACGCATCACGACGACGAAGGACGGGGCCATCACGTCGGTGCAGGCCGTGTACGTGCCGGCCGACGACCCGACCGACCCGGCTCCGGCCAACACGTTCCAGCACCTCGACGCCTTCATTTACTTGGAGCGCTCGATCTCGGAAAAGGGCATCTACCCGGCCATCGACCCCCTCGCGTCGAACTCGCGTCTGCTCGACCCGCAGTTCGTGGGCGACCGGCACTTCGCCGTGGCCGACCGCGTGAAGCGCATCCTCCAGCGCTATCGCGAACTGCAAGACATCATCGCGATTCTGGGCGTCGAAGAACTGAGCGAGGACGACAAGAAGGTCGTGGCCCGCGCCCGCCGCATCGAGCGGTTCCTGAGCCAGCCGTTCTTCGTGGCCGAGCCGTTCACCGGCAAGCCCGGTAACTTCACGAAGCTCGAAGACACGATCCGGAGCTTCGAGGAACTGTGCGACGGCAAGTGGGACCACCTGCCCGAAGGCGCGTTCATGTACGTCGGCACCATCGAAGAGGCCGCGACCGCCGCGGCCGAGGCCGCGAAGAAGGCGGGCGCGTAAGTCGCCCGATTCGCGCTCCAACAACCGGCGGGCTGACGCCGCGCCGCTCGCCAGAGAGATGCAATGGCCGACACCGCCGCGAAAACCCTGAAGGTCGTCGTCGTCACGCCCGAAAAGGCCGTGCTCGACGAGGCCGCGGACATGGTCATCCTGCCGATGATCGACGGCGAACTCGGCGTGCTGCCGAACCGCGCCCCGATCATCGGTCGCCTCGGCGCGGGCGAGCTGCGCCTCAAGAGCGGGTCCGCGGTCAAGCGGCTGTTCATCGAGGCCGGGTTCGTGCAGGTGCGGTCGAATGTGGTCACGGTGCTGACCGCGAGGACCGAGGACGCGGCCAAGATCACCGCGGACACGGTGGCGAAGGCCGCGGCCGACGCCGCGGCGCTGCCCGCGACCAACCCCGTCGAGCGCGCGAACAAGGCGAAGGCTCGCGACCGCGCCGCCGGGCTGAAGAAGGTCGCGGCCAAGAACGCGACGTAAGAGCCGCACGCACATCCCGCGCGAACAACAGGGGGCGAACGCCCCCTGTTTTTGTTTCGCTGACCCCGCCCCCCAGACGAGTTGGCGCTCTGGCGCTCTGGCGCTCTGGGGTGGAAAACACTGGAAAAACAAGCGTTTCCCCCAGAGCGCCACTCCAAAAGAGGTGGCGCTCTGGGGGGCGGACTGGCGCTCTGGGTCGGGAATTAACGATCTCTTTTTTGGCGCTCTGGGTCGAACCGCAATCGCCCGGTGCGCCCGCGGTTTTGGCACATCTCCAGTTGACACGTCAACCGGCCCGGTTATATCCGCTCGACGCGCGGGCGGGCTGCCGACGGGGGAAACGACCGGCCCCGCACGCGCGAACACCGACCGAGAACGAGAACGGAATGGCCGACGCGACCACGCCGGTGGAGGCGCTAAAGGACGGCATCCGCCGGTTCGCCGCCGCCCGCGGGTGGGAGCCGTACCACACGCCGAAGAACCTCGCGATGGCGCTGGCCAGTGAGGTGGGCGAGTTGTGCGACGTGCTCCGCTGGCTGACGCCTGAGGAGTCCGTCGCGGCCCCCGCCGACCCCGCGCTGCGGGAGACGCTGGCCGACGAGTTGGCCGACATCGCGAACATTGTGTTCTTGCTGAGCGCGCACACCAAGATCGACCTCTCGGACGCAATCGCCGCGAAGATGGCGAAGAACGCGATCAAGTACCCGCCGCCGGCGTGAGCCGGGCGCGGGCGAACGGTTTTCTGTAGCCGGCCTCTGCGAGGCCGGAGCTGAGCGAGTCGCTCGGCACCGGGGTCACAGACCCCGGCTACAGAAGGCCCGCAGACAAGATCGGGCGCGGCGGGGGAACTTTCGACCTGTCGTTGGGGGAGTGTGCCGTGCGTAAACGTCCGATGTTGCTCCTCGCGGCCGGGGCCGCGGCGGGGCTGGCTGTGCTCGGCACGGTCATGGCCCAACCGGGCAGTTACCTGCCCGCGTCGAAGACCGCGCCCGCGGCATCGGGTTCGACCCCGGTGCGGCCGTACAGCGAGTGGACGCCGACGGGCGGCGCGACCCGGCCCGCGGGCGGGAGCTATCTGCCGCCGCCCACCGGGGGCATGCAACCGGCCGTGT
>VGZJ01000042.1 GCA_016872595.1 Planctomycetota bacterium | reverse complement strand
GACGGCTACACCCGCGAGAAGGTCGTGTTCTCCACAAGCCCGCTGTTCCGCGTGCCCGCGTACGTGCTCGTTCCGAAGGGGCTAAAGAAGCCCGCGCCGGCGGTGGTCGATCTCCACTCGCACGGCGGCATGTTCCTCTTCGGCAAGGAAAAGGTCATCGACTTCGGCAAGAACCACGAAGTCATGACCGGCTATCACGAGCGCAACTACGACGGCCGCCCCACGGCCACGCAACTCGTGCGCCGCGGGTACGTCGTCATCGTGATCGATGCCTTCATGTTCGGCGAGCGCCGCGCGATGATGGACGCCGACGCGAAGCTCGGCTGGGACCGCACCAAGTACACCGCGGCCGATGTGCAGGCGCTCAACGCGAAGTGCCGCGCGAAGGAATCGACCGTCGTGAAGGGGCTGGCGCTCGCCGGGCTGACGTGGCCGGGCGTGGTAACGTGGGACGACATCCGCACCGTCGATTACCTCGCCTCACGCCCGGACGTGGACCCTAAGCGCATCGGCTGCCTCGGCATCTCGATGGGCGGGCACCGCGCGCTGTACCTCGCGGGCCTCGACGACCGCATCGCGGCGGCGTGCGTGACCGGGTTCATGTCCACCGTGAAGCCGATGGTGAAGGCGCACCTCGACACGCACTCGTTCGTTCACTTCGTCCCGCACCTGCACCGCTGGCTGGACTTGCCGGATGTCGTTTCGATGGCCGCGCCGCGCGCGCTGCTCGTGCAGCAGTGCGAGAAGGACGGGCTGTTCCCGCTGGCCGGGATGAAGGAATCGCTCGACGTGATCGCGAAGGTGTACGAGAAGGGCGGGGCGAAGGACAAGTTCGTCGGCCGCTTCTACGACGTACCACACAAGTTCACGCGCGACATGCAGGCCGATGCGTTCGCGTTTCTGGACAAGCACTTGAAGTAAGCGCCGCTTGCGGCTTCGCAATCAGTGCCCGGCCTTCTCCTGCCCCGGCATGGCGGCGTGGAAGTCGCGCTGGATGCGCGCCATGTACTGGGTTAGCAGTTCCTCGACGCGCGCCGGCGAGTCGCTGGCGACCACGAACCCGACGTGGCTCTTGAGTTCGGCGCGGTACACGATTTCGGGGTCGGCGAACGCGCGCGTATCCGGCCACTCCTCGCGCGCCAGCGACATCACGACGCCGCCGAAGCGCGCCTTGAGCGCCGGCAGTTCGTAGGTTCCGCCGCGACACAGTTCCAGTTTCGCCCACTCGCTCCACAGGTTCACGCCGGTCGCGGCCTCGACCATCTCCGCGGTGTGCGCGCCGCCGACGCGCGCGCTGGTCTCGATGAAGTAGCACCGGCCGTCGGCGTGGGCGCGCATGAACTCGGTGTGCGACGCGCCCCAGCCCAGCCCGAAGCCCTCCACGACTTGCGCGTTCGCGGCCCGCAGCGCCGCGACCTCCGGCCGGTCGCGCGGCACCGTGCGCGTCGCGTACACGCCGCCGCCCTGATACACGTCCAGCAGCGGTTTCCAGTAGGCGTTCACCTCGGCGAAGATCACCTTGCCGTTCGCGCACAGCGAGTCGACGTGGTACAGGTCGCCGGGCACCATCTGTTCGATGAGGTGGAACGACTGCTCGTCGCCGAGTTCGTCGACGCGCTTCCACACGTCGTCCGCGGTGTGCAGCTTCTTGATGCCGGCGGCGCTGGCCTCGGAGCGCGGCTTCGCCAGCCACGGCCCCGGCACGCGCGCGAGGAACGCCCGCACCGCGTCGTGGTTCGCCAGCGCGCAGAAGTCGGGGATCGTGACGCCCAGTTCGCGGGCCTTCACGCGCATCGCGAGCTTGTCGCGGAACAGGCGCGCCTGCGATTCGCCCGGGCCGGTGTGCGTCAGCCGGAAGTGCTCGCGCAGGTGCGCCGCCACTTCCACGTCGAAGTCGTCGAGCGCGACGACGCGGTCGATGGCGCGCGACCGCATCAGGAACGCGACCGCGTTGACGAGCGCCCGCCGGTTGTCGAAGTCTTTGACGGCGAACACGTCGGCGCAGGCGTGCCGCGCCCACTTCTCCGTGAGCGTCTTCTCGACGGTCAGCAGGTAAACGGTGTGTCCTTCGGCCCTCAGCCGTTCGAGGAACCGATTGCCCTTGAAGTAACTGGCGAGGCACAGAAAGGTGAGTGGCATGGCGATCAGGATACCAACTTCCAGAGTAGTAGGCGCACTCCGTGTGCCGTTGCTGTACGGCGCGTGTAGCAACGGCACACGGGGTGTGCCTACTACTCCGATCACTCGTCCGTGGGCGCGGCGAGCGGGAACGACCCCAGCACGGTCACGGTGTCGCACACGCTCTCCAGCGCGGCCAGAGCCTTCTTGATCTTCGCGTCCTCGCGGTGGCCCTCGAAGTCCACGAAGAACACGTACTGGCCCTTCGCCTCGCGATACGGGAACGACTCGATCCACGTCAGGTTGATCTTGTTGGCCTTGAACGCGGACAGCACGTCGGCCAGCGAGCCGGGCGTGTGGCCGATCTGGAACATCAGCGCCGTCTTGTCGTTCCCGGTGCGCCCGGAGTCGGTCGGCCCGATCACCGCGAACCGCGTTTCGTTGAACGGCGAGTCCTCGATGCCGTGCGCGAGCACGCCGATGCCGTACCGCACCGACGCCTCGCGGCTCGCGACCGCCGCGGCGTTGGGCGTCGTCTTGGCGAGGTTCGCCGCGTCCGCGGTGCTGGCGACCTCGTGCAGCGTGGCCTGCGGCAGGTTCCGGCTCAGCCAGTTCCGGCACTGCGAGAACGCCTGCGCCTTCGAGTACACCCGCTGCACCTCGGACTGCTTGCAGTTCGCCAGCAGGTGGTGGCGCACGCGCAGGCGGATCTCGGCGCAGATGCGGACCTTGTCCGGGTTCCGGCTGAACAGGTCGAGCGTGTCGGCGATGCGCCCGTCGGTCGAGTTCTCTAGCGGCACGACGCCGAAGTCGGCGTGCTTGCGCATCACCTCCTCGAACACGGTGCCGATGTTCGCGGTGCGGTTGTACAGCGACGACTCGCCGAACCGCTGGAGCGCGGCGAGGTGGCTGTAGCTGTACTCCGGCCCCAAGTAGGCGATCTTCTGAACCTTCTGGATCGAGCGCGAGCCGCTGATGAGTTCGCGGAAGATGGACTTGAGCGTGACCGCGTCGAGCGGCCCGGCGCTGGCGGCCAGCACGTTCGCGAGAACCTCTTCCTCGCGCGCCGCGGAGAACACGTCGCCCCCGGCGTCGGCCTTCACCTTCCCGATCTGGGCCGCGACCGCCGCGCGCTTGTTCAACAGCTCGACGATCTGCAAATCGAACTTGTCGATTTGGGCGCGCAGCGCGGGGAGGTTCGCAGCCCCCTTATCGGGTGTAGAACTCGCGTCTTTCGCCCGCGCCATGACACATCCCCAGATCGGGAAAGGTGTTTGAATGCAACTGAATGTACCGGCGCGAGTTGCGAGCGTCAACGAACGGAGGCTGCTCCCGGTGCGGGAACCGAACAACGTGTAGCGGTTATGCGGGCACGGCGAGATTCGCGCCGGCCCTAATCCTATCCCTGACACGCGCTTGCGGCGGAACTGCTGAATTGGCAGGGGCGCGTCCCGCACACTCGCGGTTCGCTCGGCTATAGGCAACACAAGTTGTTTCTATCACGAAACTTGCGACATGAGACCGGACCGGGGTAACGGGCGGCATGGTGGTTGCTTTCGGTTCGGAAATCTGTGAATCGCGCGGTCCCGTTGCCTCTCCAACTCTGGTGAAATGGGCGTCGCCCGGCGTATGTGGTAAAGGAAACAATAACCACGCTGCGCGTTTGCTCCCACACCACGCGACCCACACGAACTTACGACACACGCTCTTGAAGGAGGCCCACACATGGCGGAAGAGAAAATCATCGGTATCGACCTCGGCACCACGAACTCGGTCGTTGCGGTCATGGACGGCACCGCGGTGAAGGTGATCCCGAACCAAGACGGCGACGCCACCACGCCCAGCGTCGTGGCGTTCACCGACAAGGGCGACCGCATCGTCGGGAAGCAGGCGAAGCGCCAAGCGGTGATGAACCCGCGCCGCACGGTGTACTCGATCAAGCGGTTCATGGGCCGGCGGCACAACGAGGTCGAGAGTGAGGAGAAACTGGTCCCGTACAAACTCGTCGGCGCGGCCAACGACCTCGTGAAGGTGGACATCGACAACAAGCAGATGTCGCCGCCGGAAGTGTCGGCGATGATCCTGCGCAAGCTCAAGGAGGCCGCGGAAGCGTACCTCGGGCACACCGTGCGCAAGGCGGTCATCACGGTGCCCGCGTACTTCAACGACGCCCAGCGCCAAGCGACCATCGACGCCGCGGCCGTCGCCGGGTTCGACACCGAGTACGAGATCCGTGGCAAGGACGGCAAGGTCGTCAAGCAGCGCATGCGCATCATCAACGAGCCGACGGCCGCGGCCCTCGCGTACGCGCTCGACAAGAAGAAGGACCAGAAGATCGCCGTGTTCGACCTCGGCGGCGGCACCTTCGACATCTCCATCCTCGACGTGGGCGAAGACGGCGTGTTCCAAGTGAAGAGCACCAACGGCGACACCCACCTCGGCGGCGACGACTTCGACCAAGTGCTCATCGACCACTTGGCCGACGAGTTCAAGAAGCAGCACGGCATGGACCTGCGCAAGGACCCGGTGCCCATGCAGCGCCTCAAGGAGGCCGCGGAGCAGGCCAAGAAGGACCTGAGCCAGCAGGTGAACGTGGACATCAACCTGCCGTTCATCACCATGGACGAGAACCGCAACGCGCTGCACCTGACGGCGAGCATCAACCGGAACCAGTTCGAGCGCCTCGTCGATCACCTGATCGAGCGGTGCAAGAAGCCGGTGCTCGCGGCCCTGAAGGACGCGAAGCTCACGCCCAACCAGATCGACGAGATCGTGATGGTGGGCGGTATGACGCGCGTGCCCCGCGTCCAACAGCTCGTGAAGGAAATCTTCGGCAAGGAGGGGCACCGCGGCGTGAACCCGGACGAGGTGGTCGCCATCGGCGCGGCCATTCAGGGCGCGCAACTGCTGCTCGGCGCGGCGGCCGACATCCAGTTGCTCGACGTGACCCCGCTGTCGCTGGGCCTCGAAACCCTCGGCGGCGTGATGACCGTCATGATCCCGCGGAACACCACGATCCCGAAGAAGGCGAGCGACAAGTTCACCACCGCCGCGGACAACCAGCCCTCCGTGGAAGTGCAGGTGTTCCAAGGCGAGCGCCCGATGGCGCAGGACAACAAGAAGATCGGCACGTTCCACTTGGACGGCATCCCGCCGGCCCCGCGCCAAGTGCCGCAGATCGAGGTGACGTTCGAGATCGACGCCAACGGCGTGCTGAGCGTGTCCGCGAAGGACCTCGGCACCGGCAAGCAGCAGCAGATCCGGATCGAGGGCGCGAGCGGCATGAGCAAGGACGAAGTCGAGAAGATGAAGCGCGACGCGGAGCTGCACGCGGAGGACGACAAGCAGAAGCGCGAGCTGGCCGACGCCAAGAACGCGGCCGAGACCCGCGTGCACCAAGTGGAGAAGATGTTCGCGGAGGCCGGCGACAAGATCACCGACGCCGACAAGGCCCCCGTGAACGCGGCCATCGCGAAGGTGAAGGACGCCGTGGGCCGCGCCGACCTCGCGGCGATCAAGGCCGCGACCGCCGAACTCGAACAGGCGTCCGGGGCGATGGCGCAGCACCTGTACTCGAAGGTCGGCGGGCAACCGGGCGGCGCGACCCCGTCCGGCGGGCCGGAGGGCAAGAAGGACGGCCCCGACGACGTGATCGACGCCGAGTACGAGGTGAAGAAGTAACGACAGGATCAGCGAGCGGCGCGGCGTGAGCCCGCCGGTAGCCACACCACTCAGACACGTTCAGCGCATCTGTGTTGTGTGGCTACCGGCGGGCTCACGCCGCGCCGCTCGCGCGCGCACGTTCGACATGGCCGAACCCCCCGGCCCCGCGATAATAGCCCTACTTCACCGGGGCAGGGCACCATGAGCGACACGCTGGGCATCGCACTCGTCGGCTGCGGGACCGTCGGCAACGGGGTGGCGAACGTGCTCCTCTCGCGCCCGGAGCGCGTGGCCCAGCGCGCCGGCCGCCCGCTCGCGCTGCGCCGCGTCGTGGTCCGCGACCCCGCCAAGCCGCGCGACCCGCTCGTCGCGCGCGACCTCATTTCCACCGACATCCGCGCCGCGATCCACGACCCGAACGTTCACGTCGTCGTCGAGCTGATCGGCGGGACGACGGTGGCGAAGGGCGTGGTGCTCGATTCGCTCGCGGCCGGCAAGCACGTCGTCACCGCGAACAAGGCGCTCTTGGCCGACGCCGGCGCGGAGGTGTTCGAGGCCGCGCGCAAGGCCGAGCGCACCGTCTGCTTCGAGGCGGCCGTGGCCGGCGGCGTGCCGGTCATCCGCGCGCTGGGCGAGAGCCTCGCGGCCAACCAAGTGACGGCGATTCAGGCGATCCTGAACGGTACGTCGAACTTCATCCTGACGGCGATGGCCGAGCGCGGCATGAGCTACGCCGCGGCGCTGGCCGAGGCGCAGAAGTTGGGGTTCGCCGAGGCCGACCCGACGCTGGACGTGGACGGCAGCGACGCGGCCCACAAGCTCGCGGTGCTGGCGCAAATCGCCTTCGGCGTGACCGCGAAGCCGCACGAGATCGCCCGGCAGGGCATCGACACCATCGACGCCATCGACATCGGCTTCGCCAACGAGTTGGGCTACACGATCAAGCTGCTGGCCGAGGCGTGGACCGGCGGGCACGGGCACGCGGGCAACGGCACGAAGCAGAGCCGCGGCACCGCCCCCGCCGACCACGGCGCGCCGACGGTCGCGCTGCACGTCGCCCCGGTGCTGCTGCGCCACACCGACCTACTGGCGCAGGTGCGCGGCGCGTACAACGCGGTGCTGGTGTACGGCGACATCGTCGGCGAAACGCTGTATCAGGGGCCGGGCGCGGGCCGGATGCCGACCGCGAGTTCCGTCGTCGCCGACCTGATCGACTTGGGTGTCGGCCGCGCGCAGCGCACGTTCGCGGCGGCGAAGTTGTGGAGCCGCGAGGGCCGCGGGTTCACGGTGGAACCGCCGGAGCGCGTCCGCAGCCGGTTCTACCTGCGCCTGCAAGTCGCCGACCGCCCCGGCGTACTCGCGGACATCACCCGCATCTTGGCGGACGAAGAAATCAGCATCTCCAGCCTCGTGCAGCACGAAGCGGCCGAAGAAGGCGGCGGCCCGGTCCCGCTGGTAATCGTGACCCACTACGCCGCCACCGGCCGCTTCCGCAAAGCGCTGACACGCATCAACGCGCTCAGCACGACGGCCGCCCCCGCAGTGTTCTTCAGCATGGGGGATTGAGAGACGCTTCGCCGCGCATCAACCGCCCCAGCTCCTTCTGTGCATCCGTGAGTTGCACAGGCGCGGTCTGCGCGACCCACAAGGCGAGATGCTGTTCAGGGGCGAGCACAATCGTCCGGCTGGGATCGAGAAGGGCGCTGCGATCCGCGCCGTTTGAATGCTGCGATTGGGTGCTGCCACTCGTCGGTTCGCTACTCATCCGACCGCACTCCATATCATCGCCGCGCGACGATTCGTAACACTCTCAAGAACGAGCCACGAACGGATTCGCCGCCGTCGCAGAAGGGAGGTGGCTCGCGCGCTCCTCAGACGGTTCAAGTTGAGCAGTCCCGGTCTTCAGCCCCGGAGGGGCGGCGGATGGTAGCCGGGGGTGAAGCGAGGCTCTGCGAGCGCAACCCCCGGAAACGATGACCATATGAGATGAAGCCCCGGAGGGGCGACGGAAACGTTCTTTCTGTGTGCGTGGTTCCGGGGGTTGCGCTCGCGTCGCCTTCGGCTCGCTCGCTCCACCCCCGGCTGCCATCCCACGCCCAAGGCTACTCAGAGATTCAATCTCGGTCGAGGGCGACTCAAGGTCGTGCCGAGCATGACCTCAGTTTCCAAGCCGTTTCGATGCCTGATTAGCGTGTCACTAAAACTCCCAGCTTACCCGGCTTACTTCCCTGCGTAGCCCTGATCCCACGCCCCTCCGGGGTTGAAGACCCTGCCCATTCCGTTACGACAAGTGTTCGCCGCACTCGCGGCTTCGCGGGTCGCACGAAGCCGCGAGCGGCGCGTGCGCGTCACTTCTTCCCCACGCCGGTGTGCTGCGGGTTGCCGCCCCAGCAGGTCCAGCCGGTGAGGGCCTTGTCGCCGGTGTCGATGCAAATCAGCTTGCCGTCTTGCGTGCCCACGTAGATGCGCCCGCCCTCGACCGCCGCTTGGAACCGCGTCGGCGACTTCGTTTCCCACGTCTTCACCACCTTGCCCTCGGCGCTCAGGCGGATCACGTCGCCCTTGAGTGTGGTCATGATGAGGTCGCCGCCCGCGGAGGCCGGCGGCGCGCCCAAGAACCCGCCTTGCTTCTTTAAGTCGCCGGCGAGCTTGTAGCTCCACAGTTCCTTGCCGGTCTTGGGGTCGTTGCACACCACCGCGTCGCCCATGCAGCTGAAGTTCCGGCCGCCCATGTGCAGCACGCGCGAGCCTTGGAACGCCTGCATGCTGCTCACGTTGTTGTAGCCGATGTTGCCCTTCGCCGCGTCCGGGTTGGCCTGCGCCGGCGCGCCGCCCGCGAACCCGTTGGCCGCGTCCAGCTTCTGCGCCAGCTTGCCCTGTTCGGCCGCGGCCTGCACCTTCTCGTCGAGGTACACGGCGTCGCGGCTGCCGCCGGTGACGCGCTGCCCGCCGCTCGCTTGGCTCCACGCGACGTTGCCCTCGGCCGGGCACGCGGCCCCGTTCTTGTCGGTGCGGCGGCTGAAGAACACGTCGTCGCCCACGACCACCGGGGCCGAGGTCGCGCGGGTCCGCACCGCCGACAGGATCTCGCCGTCCTTCTGCGCCAGCTTGTAGACCACGCCGCCGAACGTGGTGAAGAACAATTCCTTGTCGGTAGCGACCGGGGCGCTCATCACGTCGCTCTCGATCCACTTCTGCCACAGAATCTTGCCGGTCTTCAGGTCGAGCGCGATCAGCACGTGCGAGCACGGCGGGGCCTTCTTTGCGTCGGCCGGCTTCGCGGGTTTCTCCTTAACCGGCTCAGGCTTCTCCTTCACGTCGGGCTTCACGTTCGGCGCGGGAACGGCGTTCTGGCCGGGGTTGAGGTTCTGCTGCAACCCGCCCACGCCGCCGCCGCCGTTGGCCGGGTACGAGGTGAACACGACGCCGTTGGCGATGGTCGGCGTGCTGGTGAGCGGGTCGCCGAGCCAGTGCGACCAGAGGTGCTTGCCGGTGTCGCAGTCCACGGCGAACAGCGTGCAGCTCTCGGTGTTGAACACGCACACGCTACCGTCGCACACGGCCGCGGTCGGGCCGTCGTCGTCGAGGTCGATGGCCCACACCAGCGCGCCCGTGGTGGCGTCGAAGCAGTAGAACTCTTTGCTGTGGAACCCGCCGCTCACGTACACCTTGCCGCGGTACACGGTGGGCGTGGGGATCGGCGCGCCGCTGGGCAGTTGCACGCTGAACCCGTCGGCCAGCTTCTTGTGCGCCTTGGCGTCGAGCTTGCGCGGCGTGACGTGCCCCGCGCGGAACTTGCTCGGCGGGTCCGCGAACGTGCCGCCGTTCCACTTCTTCACGTCGGCCGTGATGTCCTTGTCGATCATCGCCTCCGGCACCGCCTTGGGCATGGGGGCCGTGGGCGGCGCGTCGCCCAATGCGACCACACCAGCCAACAGCGTAGCGCACAGCGCCGAGAGAACCACCGTTGCCCGTGACATGACACGCCCTCCGCTCGCGAAGTGTGACCGACCACCGACATTCCGACGCCCCTACTGTACCGCGCGCCGTAACGCGCGTGTAACGGTCGGCGTTGCGTCGTTACACGGCAGTTGCTATCTGCGGCGGCGCGGGAGGGACCATGGGCAGTTGGGCGAACGGTACCGCGGCGACGTGGGTTCTGGCGGCGGGCGCGTTCGTGCTCGCGGCGGCGGGCGCGCGCCCGTACGCCGGCGGGTGGAACGACGGCAGCCGGCTCGCGACCGTCGAATCGCTGATCGAGCGCGGCACGCTGCGCATCGACGAATCGGTGTTCGTCGCGCCGCCGGCGCACCTGATCGAGCGGGGCACGCCCCCGTACGCGCCCGGCACCGGGCCGAACACGACGGGCACCTGCGACCGGCTGTACATCAACGGCCACTATTACTCCGACAAGCCCGCGGTGATCAGTGTGCTGATGGCCGGAGCGTACCAACCGCTGATGTGGGCCGGCGCGCCGCGCCCGTCGGAGCGCCCGGACCGGTTCGCGCAACTCGTGGCCGCACTCACGGGCGGGTTGGCCTACGCGGTCGCGGTCGGGTGCATGTGGGTGGTGGGGCGGCGGGTCGGGCTGCCGCCGGCGCTGCGGCTGGCGTGGCTCGCGGCGTTCGCCCTTTGCACCGTCGCCCCCGCGTACACGCGGTCCGTCAACAACCACATTATGCAACTGGCGGTCGTGGCCGCGATGTGCGCGCTGCTGGCCCCCGGGGCGCTGCCGACCCGCGGCACCGCGCTGGCGCTGGGCGCGCTGGCCGGCATCGGCTTCAACCTCGACTTCGGCAGCGGCCCGCCGCTGGTGGCGCTGCTGGGCCTGTTCGTGGTCTGGCGCGCCCGCCGCGCGGGGCCGGTGCTGTGCTACGCGCTGGCCGCGCTGCCGTGGGTCGCGGCCGGCACGTGGATCAACTACGACATCGGCGGGGTGCTGAAGCCGATGAACATGGTGCCCGAATACAGCCGGTGGCCGGGGTGCCCGTTCGACGAGCGGAACCTGACCGGGTTCGTGCGGTTCGGCCCCGGCAAGCAGGCGTACTACTTGGCCTGCACGTTGATCGGCTCGCCCGGGTTTCTCACCCACAACCTGCCGCTGATGCTGGCGCTCGTGGCCGGGTGGGGCGCGGTGCGGCGACCGTTCGCGGGCCGCGCGGGGCTGGTGTGCGTGCTCGCGTGGTGCGCGGCGACGTGGCTCCTGTACGGGTTCCTCTCGAACAACTACAGCGGGCCGAACGTGAGCGTGCGGTGGTTCGTGCCGTTCCTCGCGCCGGGGTTCTGGCTGCTGGCGGTGGTGCTGCGCGACCGGCCGCACCTGCGCCCGCAGTTCGCGGCGCTCGCGGCGTGGGGCGCGGTACTCGGCGCGCTCATGTGGTCGGTCGGGCCGTGGAGCCTGCGCGCGGTGCCGCTGCTGCCGTACGTGGTGGGCGCGGGGCTGTTGAGTTGGGGGGCGGTCGCGTGGGGTACGCGGCCGGGGCGCGCGAGCGCGGGACCGCGCGCGGCCGCACCGGACGTACACCCGGTGCGGCGCGCGGCGTAACGGGGGCGGGGAATGAACGTCGCACGGATGCGCGCGATCGACGTGTGGCTCGGCACCCCGGTGTGCTGGGCCCTCACGCTCTGGCGGAAGCTGGTGTCGCGCCGGCCCGCGCCGCCGCCGACCCCGGCGACCGCGCCGCGCAAGATCATGTTCGTGAAGCTCGCGGAGCAAGGCTCAACGGTGCTGGCGCAGGGCGCGCTCGCCGCCGCCGTCGAGCGCGTGGGCCGCGGCAACGTCTACTTCCTGCTGTTCAAGGAGAACCGCGCGATCCTCGACCTGCTCGACGTGATCCCGCGCGCGAACGTCATCGAGATCGACGCCCGCGGCCTCGTCGGGGCCACCCTCGGCGCGCTCGGCGCGCTGCGCCGCGCGCGCGCGCTGGGCATCGACACGGTCATCGACCTCGAGTTCTTCGCCCGGTCGTCGGCCGCGCTCGCGTACCTGACCGGGGCCCGGTGGCGGGTCGGGTTCCAGCCGGCGCACGGTGCGGGCCGCTACCGCGGCGACCTGCTCACGCACCGCCTGTCGTTCAACCCGTACCTGCACACCGGCCAAGTGTTCCGCCTGCTGGTGGACGCGCTCGACCACCCGCCCGAAGCGTTCCCGCGGTTCGCGCACGTCCCGCCGCCGGTGGCCCCCGGCCCCGCGCGCTTTGTACCCACGGCCGCCGAGACCGCCGAGGTGCGCGCCGTGTTGCGTGCGAAGCTGGGCCGCCACGCGGACGCGCCGCTGATCCTGCTGAACGCTAACGCCAGCGACCTGATGCCGCTGCGCCGGTGGCCGCCGGAGCGCTACGTCGACCTCGCGCAGCGCCTGCTGGCGCGGCACCCCGGCGCGGCGGTCGTGTTCACCGGCGCGCCGAACGAGGCCCGCGCCGCCGAGGAACTGGTGCGGCAGGTCGGCTCGGACCGGTGCGCGAGCGTCGCGGGCGCGACCACGCTCCGGCAACTGATGGTGCTGTACACGCTGGCGGAAGTGCTGGTGACGAACGACTCCGGCCCGGCGCACTTCGCGACGCTGACGCCGATCGACGTGGTGGTGTTGTTCGGCCCGGAAACGCCGCGCCTGTTCGCCGGCGTGGGCAGTCGCACGCGCCCCCTGTGGGCGGGTCTCGCGTGCAGCCCGTGCATCAACGCCTTCAACGACCGCAACTCGGACTGCCGCGACAACGCCTGTATGAAGCACATTGACGTGCCGCAGGTGCTCGCCGCCGTCGATGACGCCCTCGACGCGCGCCGCGCGGGCGAGAAGCGCGCAGCGTGACCGACTTACTTGATCAGTTTCAGGAACGCGATCATCGCCTTCGCGCCGTCGGCCGGCGACCGGTTTTCGGGCAGCGCGCGCGGCTGGTTGAAGCCGGTTACGGATTCGCCGGTCGACCAACCGGCCGCGCGCAGGAGCCACCTCGTCGAGCGCCCGGGCAGGATCGCGTCGTGCGGGGCGTACAGGTACGGCCCATCGAACAGGCCCGTCATCCCACCGCGCGTGTAGCACGCGCAGTTGAACCCCTCGAACAGTTGGGCCAGCGCCGCGAGGTAGTACGCGCCGGGTTCGGCGAGAGCCGGGAAGTCGCCGGCGTCGAGCGGCACCTTGAGGTTCGCGTCCTTCGCGTTCACCTTCGCGAACGAGTCGCCCCACACCCCGGCGAAGCTGCACACCCCACGGTCCTTGGACCACTGAATGACCGTGCGCAGGTCGCGGAGTTGCGCGCCGAGGACGGGCTGGCCGAGGATCAGGTTCGTTTGCGAAACGGACGTGCGCGTGCTGCCGCGCGCGGCGGACGCGCCGGGGGCCGTCTCGCCGGTGCCGCGCACGTCCGGCAGGCACACGGCGAATCCGGCGGCGAGGAACGCGGCGATCTCGGCCTCGCGCTCTTTCAGCAGCACCGCCTTCCCGCCTTGCGCGACCATGAACACGGTCGGCACCTTACCCTTCTGTTCTTTGGGCGTGATGAGCACCAGCGGGACCGTGATACCCGGTTCCACTTCCAGCGCGAACCGCGCGAGCTTCCCGCCGGGCACGTCCTCGGTGGCCCCCTCCATCACCTTCGGCTTCGCGACCGGGGCGGTGTCGCCGAGCAGCGGCTCCCACATGCCGCGGTGGTACGCCAGTTGTTCGTCGAATGTCCCCTTCGGCGCGTTCGGGGCCATGCGCTGATCCACGAACTCGGCCAGTACCTCGTGCAGCTTCTTCGGCTTCAACTCCGCGCGCGCCTCCTCGGTCCAACAGCGCAGTTCGTCGCTCGTGCGGCGCTTGCTGTACTCCTCCGGGACCGGCATCCCGAACCAGTCCTTGAGCGCGGGGTAGATCATCTTGCGGTGGACCGCGCCGATGTGGTTGCAGTGCGTGTTGCCGGGGCCGCTGTTGCGCACGCTGCCCGCGCCGTGCGCCACGCGGAGCGAGTCCTTCGCGTCGTAGAAGCCGAAAATCTTCTGCAACCGCGGCCACGCCGGATCGGTCTTGGCGTCCCACGCGAACTCGTGCGCGTAGATCACCTTGCGCGGCGCGACGCTGCCGACGATGACGAAGTGCGCGAACCCGTCGCGGGCGCCGTTCTTCAGCCCGCGCGTCGATTCCCAGTAGCCGTCGCCGAACCACGTGAAGTCGCGGTCGGGGTTCTCCAACACGCTCGATTCCGGCTGCCAGCCGCCGAAGTTGAACGGCACCACGCACGCGATCCGCTTGTCCAGCGCCGCGGTCACGCCGACCGGGTCGCCGCCCCCGGCCACCGAACCCATCATGATGATGCGGTCCTTGTCGATGTTCTTCTGCTTCAGCAGCACGTCGACGCCGCGCATCAGGTCCCACGCCATCCAGCCCATCAGCGACTCGCCCGCGGCGCTCAGTTGCAGGTTCGAGTTGTATCGGAAGTAGTAGTCTTGGCGGCCGGCGCGGAACGGCTTGTCGTAGTCCTTGTCGGTGTTGAAGTCGTGCTGGCGGCGCTCGCCGTATCCGAGCTGATCGGGCACGATCACCGCGACGCCGGCCCGCGCCCACGTCATGCCCATGTCTTGCAGCTCGCCGCCGTTTTTGCCGCCGTGGTGCGAGTGCGCGATAATGATGCCCGGCATCTTCTCGACCGGCTTCGCGGGCAGGTAGAGGTTCGCGTTCACCCACAGGCCGGGGCGCGACTCGAACACGACGTTGTGAATCACGAACCCGTCGCCCTCGATCTCCTTCGTCACTTTTACCTTCATGTCCTTCGGCGCGTCGGGCCACGCGCCGAGCGACTCCTTCAGCTTCGTGATGCGGGCGTCGCGGTAGCGTTCCCACTGCTCTTTGGTTGTGACTTCGGCGAACGCTTTCGACTCGCGCAGGTTCGCCTCCTTCATGCGCTTCGTGGCGTCAGTCCACATCATCTTGGGCAGGTCTTTGGCCCGCGGGTCGTCCTTCGGGAAGACGTTAGGGTCGAGGTCCTTGAAGTCGGCCGCGACCGACGTGAGCGCGGCCAGTGCGAACGCGATGAGTGTGGTGCGCATGGTGAATGAGTGGGTGTGGAGGAGAGGTTTCGACAGGATAACAGGATCAAGCAGGATTGAACTCAATCTTGTATCTCCTGTGATCCCGTCGAAAACGCTTCTTGGCTGTGGTGTCACTTCGCGGCCACAACGAGCGTGAACTTGTCTTCGGCCTTCGCCTTCTTGTACGCCTCGCGAACGCCCTTGTACGCCTCTTCCGCGGCCTCTTTCGACAGCGGCTTGCCCGCGGCATCGACCGGGTTGCGGATCGTCAGGGGCCGCGGGGCGAGGCTCGCGCACAGGTCCGGCAGGTCGTACACCTTCAGCGCGCCGGGCACCACGTTCGCGAGCTGGTTGTGGCTGATCGGCGTGCGGAGGACGTTGTCCCACGACACCAGCCCGGCGTCGATGGTTACGGCCTTCACGCGGAAGTTCAGCGCCGCGGCGTGCAGCGCGACCGGCCCGGCGGCACCGAGGCCGAGGAGTTCGACGCCCTGTTCCTTTGGGGCGGTGTTGATGACGCCGAGCAAATCGGCCGTCCGCTGACCGAGGAGCGGTTGGTTCAGGTGCAGGGCGAGGAACGACTCCTTGTACTCGACGCCGAACGTCGGGGCCTTTCCGTCCTTGATGACCCCCGGCGCGGTCTCGCCGTACCCGCGGAGATCGACCGTCATCACCCTCCGCCCGCCCGCGACCTTGCCGGCCGAGTCCGCGACCGGCGCGCCCCCCAGATCGTACACGTAGACGAGCAGCGGGGCGGCCGGCACTTCGGCCTTCGGCTCGAACACTAGCGCCGGAACCGGAACACCCAACCCGGCACTGAAAACCCGTTTGTTGATCGTGTACCGGTCCATCTCGACCGCGCCGGCCTCAGTCGTCTTGAACGCCGGGATCACGTCCGGCAGCACGAGTTTTCCGACCGCGTCGAGGAACTCGTCCGGCGGCAGCGGTCGGGCGATCCGCTTCTTCGCGTACTCGGTGGCGAGCGCCGCGTTCAGGTCGAACACCGACTTGCCGCGGAGGTCGTCCAGCACCTGCCCGCTGCGCGTGCAGCGCAGGTCCGCGTCCTTCTCGACCGCGATTTCCCCTTCGACAATCGCCCGGTCGTCGCCCTTGAGCCAGCGCGACATGAACCGGGCCATCGCCTCGCGGTGCGCCTTCGGGTAGCCGTGCCCGGCGTCGGCCTCGATGATGTCGAGCTTCTCCGGCACGCCGAGCAGCGTGTAGACGCGCTTCGCCTCGCGGAAGGTGTCCCACGTGCCGCGGATGTCGAAGAAGTCGCGCGTGGAGGCGAGGATCAGCGTCGGCTTCGGGGCGTGCATGAAGACGTAGTCGGCGTGTTCGATTCCGAGCGCGACCTGCCCGGTGATGTTCTGCTCCGCGTCCTGCGGGCCGAGGGTCGCGAACAGCCGTTCGAGGCTGGTGAGGTAGCACGACGGCGCGGCGGCGACGATCCGGTCGTCGAGGGCCATCAGGTACGAGGTGAGCGTGCCGCCACCGGAACAGCCGGTGCAGCCGAGCTTCTTCGCGTCGATCTCCGGGCGCGCCGCGAGGTAGTCGAGCGAGCGGACGCCGTCCCAGATGCGGTAGCTCGCGGTGCCGCGGCCCACGAGGATCGCGCCGACGCCCACCATCGTGTGCTCGCTCGTGCTCCCCTTGATCGCCGGGTTGCCGAGCTTGTCGAGCAGTTGGCTGCGCTCGCCCTGCCCGATGGGGTCGTACACCAGCGACGCGATGCCGTTGTGCGCGAGCAGGATCGCGGCGCGCTGTTGCGCGGAATCGGACTTCCCGGTAGGGCTGTGGCCCATCGGCATCAGCACGCCGGGGAACGGCCCCTTGCCGGCGGGCAGGTAGAAGTTCGCGGTGACGTGGTGGTCGGGGCGGCTCTCGTAGATCACCTTCTCAACTGTGTAGCCCTCGCGCTTGAGCGCGCCCACGGTCTTCGCGTTCAGCGGCGTCTTCTCCGGGAACCCGCCAATCGCCTCCACGAACTTGGCGCGCAGCGCCTGTTGGCGCGCCTCGATGTCCGCGGGCGTCTTCAGTTTCTCGACCGCCACCTTGCGCCAGCCGAAATGGGGGTCGCACGCCGAAATCAGGTAGGCGTGGAGGTAGCTCCGTGGCGACGACGTCTTCGGGCCGGGCTTGATGACGGTGAGATCGTCGGCCGCGGTAACGACCGCGCCGGACAAAAGCGCGACCGCGAGAAGGGAGAGGTTGCGCATGAGACGTGCCTCGGGGCGAAGATTTCACCACAAAGGCACAAAGGTCACACAAAGAAACAAAGAGAAAACCAAAGAGAGAATCGTTCCCAAAGGCCCGTGTCTTCTTACTCCCTCTCGCTGCCTTCACTGTGTTCCTTTGTGTGACCTTTGTGCCTTTGTGGTGAGGTCTGCGGTTTTATGCCGGGAACGACCAAATCTGGACCGCGCCCATTTGGTCGGCGGCGGCGAGCCACTTGCCGTCGGCGGACCAGCTCACGGCGCTGAACCAGTCCTTGAACTGCCCGCCGCGCGGCTTGTTCACCTCGGCCACTTGCTTGCCGGTGGTGGTGTCCCAGATACGGGCGGTGGTGTCGCGGCCGGTGCTGGCGAGGTGCTTGCCGTCCGGGTGCCACGCGAGGTCGGTGCCGCCGTCGAGGTGCCCGGGGCCGCACTCGCGCAGAATCTTGCCGCTCGACGGATCGAGGATCACCGGCTTGCCGCTCAGCCCGCCGCTCTCGCCGCCGCGCAGGATCGCCAGCGCCTTGCCGTCCGGCGAGTACGTGGCGCAGATCATGTGCTGGCCCTTGAACTCCTTCTCGGCCGACAGGTCTTTGGTCACGGTGCCGGCGGTCGCGTCCCACAACTTCACCGCCGCGTGCCGGCCGCTGTCGAACACCAGCGTGTAGCGCTCGGTTACGCACGCCTGCTTCTTGTCGGGCGATAGCGCCACGCCGTACACCCAGCCCTTCTCGATCTTCCACTCTTTGGTGACGGTCGCGCTCTTTGCGTCCCAGACGACGACGCGCCCGGCGTCGTCGCCGGTGATGAGCGCCTTGCCGTCGCGCGTCAGGTCAGCGCTGACCACCCATTCTTTGTGCTCGGTCAGTGTCTTCGCCGGTTTCAGCACCGCGACCTTCGCATCAATCGGCGGCGGCACTTTCGCCCCGTTGCTCTTGCGGCGCGTGGTGTCCTCGATGGTGCGGGCGTTCATCAGGATCGGTTCGGTCGCGTCGGGAACCTTCGCCGGGATGTCCCAGTAGCAAACCTTGTGGTCGTAGCTCGTCGAGATGAGCGTCTTGCCGTCCGGGGTGGCGACGAGTTTCGAGACGACGTTGGAGTGCGCGTCGAGGCGCGCGACCGGCATGGGCACCGCGCCGCCGGGCTTGTCGGGCAGTTCCCACAGCAGGATCTGGCCGAGGTTGTTCCCGGCCGCGACCCGCCGCGACGAACCCAGCCACACGACGGCCGACGTCCAGTCGGCGTCCCATTGCATGTTCCACGCGAGCGCCGGTTTCGTCAGATCGGGCATGGAAATCTCCCGGCGAACGGCCGGCGTGAGCCGGCCGGTGATGGCAATGTGTGTCCGCGCCGTTGTGGTCTCACCGGCCGGCTCACGCCGGCCGTTCGCCTACAGCAGTTCCTTGATCGGCTTCGCCCCTTCGGGGGTGAGCCAGATTGGGCGGACGCCCCAGTAGTGCTTCTTGCGGTGGTCGATGCCCAGCGCGCTGTAGATCGTGGCGAACAGGTCGCCCTCGCTCACGGGCTTGTCCTTCACCGTCTTGCCGTCGATGTCGCTCGCGCCGTACACCTGCCCGCCCTTGATGCCGCCGCCGGACAGCACCACGGTCCACGCGCTAATGAAGTGGTCGCGGCCGGCGCGGTTGTTGATGCCCGGCGTGCGGCCCACTTCGCCCATCCAGATGACCAGCGTGTCGTCGAGTTGACCGTTGTCGGCGAGGTCGGTGAGCAGCGCGCTCCACGCCGGGTCGAGCACCTGCATACAGGCTTTGTGAACGACGAAGTTGTCGCCGTGGCTGTCGTAGTTCTCTTGTCCCACTTCCACGAACGGGATGCCGGCCTCGATCAGTTTCTTCGCCATGAAGCAACTGCGGCCGAACTCGGTGTCGCCGTACCGGTCCTTCGCCTTGGGCCAGTCCTTCGAGATATCGAACGCGCCCTTCGCGCGGAGCAGCCGCCACGCGCGCTCCTTCGCGGTGCGGTGGCTCTCGAACGGCTCGGCCTTGTGATCGGCCCCGAACTCGTCTTCGACAACGCGGAACAGGTCGGCGCGTTTCTTCTCGTCCTCGTCCTTCAGGTACGGCGAGCTGAAGTAGGGCAAGCGCCCGGTGCGGTCGATGCCGAACGGCTCGTACTTGGGGCCGAGGTAGCCCGCGCCGCCGTTGCCCGTGCTGCCGGTGCGCACGAAGCTGGGTAGGTCGCTGTCGGGGTTGCCGTTGTACTTGGCGATGACCGCGCCGATCTCCGGGTGCGGCGTGCGCTCGTTCATCTTGTAGCAGGTGTGCATGTGGTAGATGCCGTCCGGGTGGTCCGGCGACGCGGTCTTCATGCTGCGGATCACCGCGAGCTTGTCCGCGACCGCGCCCATCTTCGGCAGGTACTCGCACACTTGCAGGCCGTTGACCTTCGACTGAACGGGCCGGAACAGCCCGCCCGTGGGCCGCCCGGGTTTCATGTCGAACGTGTCGATCTGGCTCGCGCCGCCGTTCATCCACAGCAGGATGCAGCGCTTCTTGTTCTTCGTGACCTGCTCGGCCGCGGAGCGCGCGTGTGCGAGGCCGCCCCAGTTGGGCAGCACCAGCCCGCCGCCGGTGACGGCCGCGCCCTTGATGAACGCCCGCCGCGACAAGTGCGATTGCGTGTGGTTCATGTCTTCCTCTTGGTAGGTGCCGCCTGCCGGGCGGCACTGCTGCGGCGCGCGGGTTGGTGTGTGGTTCACGTGCCACGCGCGCCCACGTGTGCCGCCCGGCGGGCGGCACCTACTAATGGTTGAATCGGAACTCGCTGCTGGTGATCAGGACCCAGATGGCGTCTTCGACGGCCGCGTCGGGCTTCGGCTCGCGCTTGATGTAGCTCACGAACGCTTCCACTTCTTTCGGCTTCGGCGGGCGGCCCAGCACGGTCATGTACATCAGCTCGACGCGCTTCTCCCACGGCTCTTTCGAGGTCAGCACTTGGTCGGTGAGGTTGCCCTTCTTGCGCTGCACGAACCCCCGAATCTGGTGCGAGTTGTTCCAGAACAGGTGCTCGCTCAAGCTGCCTTGGAACTCGCCCAGCCCGTTGCTCGGCTCGCCGAAGGCGCGTAGGAAGTACTCCCAGTTGTCGCCGTTCGGGTTCTTGGGGTTCGTCGGGGTCGCGGTGGCGGTGTGCAGCGTGGCGACGATCTCCTCGGCGCTCAGGGCGCGGACGCGGGCGCGCTCGAAGTTCTTGGGCAGCGCCTCCTTCGACGGTCCGACGCCGCTCAGTTGGTAGGCGTCGCTGTTGGCGATCTCGCGGATCAGGTGCCGCAGGTCAAACTTCTTCGCGGCGAACCCGTCGGCCAGCGCCTTCAGCAGCGCCGGGTGGCTCGGCTGGTTCTCCTTGTGGAAGTCGTCGACCGGGTGAACGATCCCGCGGCCCATGAGCTGCGCCCACACGCGGTTGGCGATCGCCTTCGCGAAGTACGGGTTGTCCGCGGCCGTGACCCACGCGGCCAACTTCTCCTTGCGCGAGAACGCCGGCTTGGGCAGCTTCTCACCGCTCTTGGGGTACGGCGGCTCTTTGTAGTCCTTCGGGAGCGCGGGTTCGGCCAGCGTGTCGCCGCCGAGGAACTTCGGCTTGATCGGGTCGCCCTTCTGCCCGGGCTTCAGCTCCTTCGCGTTCCCGGCGAACAGCACCTCGCCGCTGCCGCGCTCGCCGATGCTGTAGACGCGCATGTTGCCCATGCCGGGCGCGTCCTGCACCACGAGCCGGACGAAGAACCCCGACATGCCGTAGAAGTCCTTCTGCGTCCACACGTCGTAGGGGTGATCGTGGCACTTGGCGCACTGCAACTGCGTGCCGAGGAAGACGCGCGACACGGCGATGTTGGCGTCGTCGGGCGCGCCGCGAAACTGGAGGTAGAACGTCTCGCTGCCGGGTTGCTCCGCGAGCAGCAGGTTCTTCACGAACGTGTCGAACCCTGCTTCGGCGGCGAGTTGTTTGGTGAGCCACGCCTTGAACGCCGGGCGGCGGTACGTCTCGCTGAAGTTGCCGGGGTGCCGGCCGAACAGCACCAAGTCCCACGTGTCGGCCTGCGCGCTCGCGAACCGCGGGTCGGCGATCAGCGTGTCGATGAGCTTCTCGCGCTTCTTGTTGTCGGGGTCGGCGAGGAACTTGGTCGTCTCGTCGTAGGTGGGCGAGGTGCCGACGAGGTCGAGGTACACGCGGCGCAGGAACTCGGCGTCGGTGCTCTTCGCGGCGGGCGCGACGTTCTGCTTCTTCCACTCGGCGCTCAGTTCGCGGTCGATGACCGCGCGCAGCGGTTCGTCGGCGCGAGCGAACGGCGAAGCGAAGAGTAGGATCGCGAGCGGCCAATAGCGGGGCATTGGCGGGAACCCCGGAGGAGAGTAAAGGCAGGCGGGAGGTCGGCGAAGAGAAGGATACACCGGCGCGGGTCCGGATGTCAGCGCGAAAAGTAGTAGGCACACGCCGTGTGCCGTAGCTGAACCTCGCGTCCAGCCACGGCACACGGCGTGTGCCTACTACTTTGGAACGTCGCGCGCTCAATAGTCCTGTGTGCGGAACTCGTAGGCGGCGACGAGCAGCGCGCCGGCCGCGAACGCCAGCGACGCCAGCGCCGACAGTTCCGGGTGGTACATCCCGCGGGCCTTCGCGGCCTCGATCTCCGGCACCGGGGCCGTGTACGCGCCCGCGTTCATCGCGTCGAAGAACAGCCCGCTCAGGTCCAGCGGCTTCGGCAGCACCCAGTACCCCAGTTCCACGAGGAACGAGGCGTTCGACGTGACGCCCTCGACCGGCACCGCGTTCAGCCGCAGGTGCGTGTAGTTCATCGCCCAGCACAGCACCCAGAACAGGAGCGTGCCGAACACCGCGACGACCGTGCTGCGCGTACACACCGCCAACAGCGCGCTGATCGCGTAGAACACGGCGAAGTTCGTCACCAGCAGCGGCACCGCGAGCCAGTACCGCACGTCCCACACGCCGGTGGCCGCGCCGAGGCCGAGCCACGTTCCGCCCACGAACAGCGTCGCGTGCAGGGCCACGAACAGCACCACGCCGACGTACTTGCCGGCCAAGATGGTCCACCGCGGCGCGGGCTTGGCGAGCAGCACCGTGACCGCGTGCGGTTCGAGGAACGACGGCAGGAACCCGGCGGTCCAGAGCAGCGCGAGCAGTACGCCCGCGGTGTCCGCGAGGACGCCCGCGAGCCACACCTGAAGTTCGCGCACGGAGTCCGCGCGGTTCTTCGTGACCGCGTACGTCACCATCCCGAACCCGACCGACACGCGGCCCTTCGCCTCGTCCACGCCGTCGCCGCCCTGTCCCTTCGGCATTCGGAACGGCAGCTCGTGCGGGTGCCGCTCGCGCTCCTCGGTGCCGCTCACGTTCACGCTCAGCGCGAACGCGGTGCAGAGGACCGTGAGGCCGAGCATCACCCAGAAAAGCTTGGAGGCGAGCGACTGGCGGAACGTGTCGCGCACCATCCACCGCGCGGTGCGCAGCGCGAACGGGGTCGCGTTCATGCGGCCTCCTGCTGGTACAGGTTCTGGAGCGCGGTTTCGAGGTGCCGCGTGGCCCCGGACTTCGGGTCGCGGAGCAGGTCCGCGAACGTGCCCTCGAACGCCACCTTGCCCGCGACCAGCACGGCCGCGGTGTCGCACAGTTCCTGTACCTCGGTCAGCACGTGCGACACCATCAGCACGGTCTTGCCCGCGGCCTTGCGCTCGCGCACCACGGCGCGCAAGAGCTGCCGCCCGGTCAAGTCCAGCCCTTCTGTCGGTTCGTCGAGGATGAGCAGGTCGGGATCGTTCAGCAGCGCTTGCGCGAGGCCGAGGCGCTGCACCATTCCCTTGCTGTAGCGGGCGATGGGTTCGCCCTTGCGGTCGGCCAGCCCGACGCGCTCCAGCAGGGCCGCGACACGCGGGCCGAGCACTTCGGTCGGCAGCCCGGACAGGCCGCCGTAAAAGGTGAGCAGTTCGGCCGCGGACAGGTAGCGCGGGAAGGCGTGGTTCTCGTGCATGTACCCGACGCGACCGAGCGTGCCGCGGTCGGCGAGCGGCGCGCCGAGCCGGGTCACGCTGCCGCTGGTTGGGCGCGCGAGCGACAGCAACAGCTTGATAAGGGTGGTCTTGCCGGCGCGGTTGGGGCCGAGCAACCCGAACACGCGGCCCGCGGGCACGGCGAGTGTCACCCCGCGCAGGGCCGGCACGCCCGCGCCGCGGCCGAGCGGCCCGGTCGGGTACGTTTTCGTGACCTGATCGAACACCGCGGCTGCGGTCACGGGCGGGCCTCCTTCGCGCGGTTTACAGTGTTTCCAGAACGAAACATAGTTCACGATTTCCCGCGGCGCAGGAAATCGGCGCGCGAAGCCACAACCCTTAGCTCCCGCTGGCGCGGGTGTTGAACCCGTCGAACGGGTACGCCACGGGCTTCTTCTCTTCCAGCAGGTGGTAGGCTTTCATCTTCTTGTACAGCGTGACGCGGCTCACGCCGAGCATCTGGGCGGCGCGCGTCCGGCTCTGGTTGGCCTTCTCCAGCGCGCGGATGATGTTCGCGCGCTCGGTCGCCTCGCGGGTCTGGCGCAGGGTGCCGTCGAAGCTGGTGTTCGGCAGCGGCAGCGTCGCACTGGCCGACTCGACGCGCGACAGCACCTGCGGCGACAGGTGGTGAACCTTGAGTTCGTTCCCGCTACTCGTCAGCACGGCCTGTTGGACCACGTTCTCCAACTGGCGGATGTTGCCGGGCCACGGGAACGCTTCGAGCACGCGCAGCGCCTCCGGGCACACGCCGAAGATGCGCTTGCCGTACTTGGTGCCGTACCGGGCGACCATGCCGCGCACCAGCGGGCCGATGTCCTCGGGCCGGTGGCGCAGGGGCGGCAGGTGGAAGCTGATGACGTGCAGCCGGTAGTACAGGTCGCGGCGGAACGTGCCGCGCTCGACCGCGTCGGCGAGGTTCCAGTTCGTCGCGGCCACGATGCGGGCCTTGCAGATCTGCGTCTCGTTGCTGCCGACCGGCTCGAACTCGCCGGTCTCGATTACGCGCAACAGGTTCGCTTGGTTTTCGAGGCCGAGGGTGTCGATCTCGTCGAGCAGGATCGTGCCCTCGCCGGCCGCGGCGAACTTGCCGACCTTCGGGGCGTCGGCGCTGGTGAACGCGCCCTTGGCGTGACCGAAGAACTCGCTGGCGATGAGGTTCCCGGACAGGGTGCCGCACGCGACCACGAGGAACCGGTTCGCGCGGCGCGCGGAGCAGTCGTGAACGAGCTTCGCGAGGAACGTCTTGCCGGTGCCGGTCTCGCCCCCGATCAGCACGGTCACGTCGTGTGCCGCGGCGATGCACAGTTGGTCCACCATCGCGGTCAGCGAGGGCGTGTGGTTGATGAGCCGGCGGCGGATGGTGGCGGCGACGCCCTCGGCGGCGGGGTCGGCGAACGGGGTGCCGGGCGCGAGCGCGCGCTGCGCCCACGTACTCAGTTCGCGCGTCTGGTGCGGCCACAGGAAGCGGTTCGCGAGGTACGGGTTCAGCGCGTCGAGTTTGCCGCTGGCGCGCACCGCGTCCGTTTCCAGCACGCTCATCCCGGCGGGTTGGTGCTGCACTTTCGCCTCGCGCACGAGGGCTTCGACGGCGGCGCAGTCGGCGGGGTCCGCGGCCACGAACAGCAGGTCGCCGTCGGTTTCGGGCGTGAGCAGGTGCGGCACGTCGTCGAACCGGACGACCGGGGCCGCGAGCTGAATCGCCTTCTGCAAGTGCGCCTGAACGACGGTCGCGAGGCGATGATCGTTGGCGGCGAGGACGAGGCGGCGGGGCTGCATGTGCGGCGTGGCTCCAGCGTGCGCGGGGGCGAGGTGGAGTCGGCCGCGTGGCCGATACAACTGCTACTTCCCGTGCGACCCGTTCCTTGGGCCGATGCGGAAAAGTCTCAGTCGCGCTCCCACGCTAAAGGAAAGTTTACAAACTGGGGGGACGCAACCGCTTCGCGGGAAGATGCCGGAAAAAGCGGTCGCGCGGCGCACGGATGTTACGGCGTGACAGGAATGAACGCCGGAATTAAGTACGGCCCGCAGAGAACGCGGACTTCGGCGCAGACGAAATCCGATCAGGCAGAGGGCAGAGGGACGGAAGAGTTCCGACAGGATGAACAGGATGGAGTCCGAAACACACGGCTTCTGATCTCTCCTCATCTCTGTTCATCGTGTTCATCCTGTCAAAACTCTTCCTGCCTTCCTTCTGCCTTCTTCGCGTCTTGGCTGGAGCTTGTACCTTCTACGCCTTCCGATCTTCCAGTCGCGCGCGCACGCGCGTCAGCAGCATTGCGTGGTCGAAGGCCAGAGTCGGGAGCGCGTCGAGGGCGTGCCAGCCCACCTCGTCGGCGTCGTCGGCCGCGACCGGCTTGAGCGCCGCCGGGTCCACCTGTGCCAGATACGCCACGCTTACGGTCCAGCCGCGCGGGTCGCGGCCCGGATCGCCCGCAGTGTACAGTTGTTCGAGATCGGCCACCGTCACGCCCGTCTCTTCGACCAGTTCCCGCCGCGCCGCGTCCGCGAGCTTCTCGTTCTCATCCACGAAACCGCCGGGCAGTGCCCAACTTCCGGCGAACGGCTCCTTCTTGCGGCGGATCAAAAGCACCCGCGGACGGGTCTCGCGCGTCACGATCGCCACATCCACTGTCAAGGCCGGTCGGGGGTATTCGTAAGTGTGCTTCTGACCGCCGTTGGCGTTCATGGGAGTCTTCGCGGGGCTTGGAGTTGTGGCGACATTCGCCCACGTCCTTGAGTAACTTAGCCCGCCGCGCGGAGGTCGCCAACAGGGGGAAAATCGAACCCTCTGGTAAAATGATTGAGGCTCCGAGGGGCGAATACGGAGCTACGAAACGACGAAACCGAACCCCAAGTGACCCGCGGCGCAGCGGCCTTCTGACCGATCTGCGGCCCCTTCTGTCGGACCCGCGGGAGAGCGTAAGGAGAGGTGCCTTGTGCAGTTACAGAAAGTTGTGGTGTGGGAAGCGTTCGACGTGGCCGACCCGATGGTCGGGGCCGCGAAGCAGCTCTACGAGCGCACGCTGACCGCCGACGAGCGCATTCCGTGGATGTGGATCGAGCAATCCGTTCAGGACCGGACCAAGAGCAAACCGCGGCCGGGCGGCTGGAGCCGGCACCTGCTTCTCGCCACCGCCGAGGGCAAGCAGGACGACCCCGACGCGCTCGCCGGCTACGTGTACGGCGCGCTGCTGCCGGGCTACGGCGGCTACCTGTGCTACGTCGGCGTGGCCGAGTGGGCGCGGCGCATGGGCGTCGGCGCGCGGCTGTACGACCAGTTCTTCAAAGTGCTGCGCGTCGCGGCGGGTGAACTGGGCGAGAGCCTGCCGTTCGTGATCTGGGAGAGCCACCGCCCGGACCCGGCTGCGCCCGCGAGCGACTGGGACAACTGGACCGCGCGCACGCGGCTGTTCGACCGCGTCGGCGGGCTGTGGGTGGACGGCGTCGATTTCCTCTCGCCGAACTTCGCGTTCGACGAAGAGGACGACGACGCGCCGCCGGTCCCGCTGCAACTGTTCGTGAAGCCGCTCGACACGCCGGAAGCGGCGTTCACGCCGGAGCGCCTGAGCGAAGTGGTGGGGGGCCTGCACCGGCAGGTGTACCGCAACGAGCCGGGCAGCAAGATGTACGACCTGACGCTGCCGCCCGGCTGCGAGCCGCGCCTGCGCCCCGCGAAGGCCGCCGGCGTGCGCAAGACCGACCGCGGGGAACTCGTCTAAAGTCGTAGGCACACTCCGTGTGCCGTCGCTGCACATGGAAGAAGCGTTCCACGGTTGCCGTGAGTGCTTCCGACACCGCGTCGCGACGGCACACGGAGTGTGCCTACGACTTTGAATAGGTCGGGGGGGAATCGAACCCCCGCTTGTGCGCGTATCAGACGCACGCCTTACCACTTGGCTACCGACCTTTGGAGCGGCCGTGAAGCAGCGCTTCGCTGCGACAGGCCGCGAGTTCAGCAGATGTCTTCCCAATCCTTCACCGCGCGCTGGGTGTTCCCCGTTAGCGGGCCACCGCTGGCGAACGCCTGCGTCACCGTGCGCGGCGACCGCATCGAAGCCGTCGAGCCGCGCGGCACGCGCGCCGCGGACGAAGACCTCGGCAACGTCGCACTCATCCCCGGCCTCGTGAACCCGCACACGCACCTCGACCTGAGCGGCGCGCGCGGGCTGATCCCGCCGACCGACCCCGACCACTTCACCGACTGGCTCCGCGGCGTGATCGCCTACCGCCGCGCGCGCTCCGCGGAGCAAACCCAAACCGACATCAGCACCGGCCTCACCGAGTGCCTGCGCTTCGGCACCACGCTCATCGGCGACATCGCCGCCGAAGGCGCGAGCTACCCCGCCATCTCACAAGCCGCAACGCGCGCCGTTCTTTTCTGGGAAGTCATCGGTCTGAGCGAAGCACGCTATCAATCGGTGTTAGACGAGTTCGGACTGAAAGCGGGCCTGTCGTGGGCCAGTGATGCGCCGCCGGCCCTTTACCCCGCGACTCCGTACTGCCGGTGGGCGACATCGCCCCACGCCCCGTACAGCGCGAATCACAACTCCGCCCGCGCACAACTCTTCATGGGTAACGCGGCAATCCACTTCGCTGAATCGCCCGCCGAGATCGAACTGCTCACCTCCAAGGGCGGGTCATTTGTTGACTTCTTGAAGGAGCTGGGCGTTTGGGAACCGACTGCGTTCACGGCCGGGGTTCGCGACTTCTTCGCGGCATGGCCGCAATGCGCGCCGCCCGTTCTGTATGTCCACTGCAACTACTTGCCCCCGGACTCGCCGCTCGCCCCACCGCATACCATCGTCTACTGCCCCCGCACGCACGCGGCCTTCGGGCACCCGGCGCACCCGTTTCGCGAGTTCCTCTCGCGCGGGGTGCGCGTGTGTCTCGGCACCGACGGCCTCGCCTCCAACCCCGATCTCGACGTCCTCGCCGAAGCGCGGTTCGTGCGGGGCCGCTACCCGGACTTCCCCGGCGATCAGTTGCTCCGCATGGTCACGCTGAGCGGGGCCGAAGCGCTCGGCTGGGCCGACGAGTGCGGCAGCCTCGAACCGGGCAAGAGCGCCGACCTCGTCGCGGTGCCGCTGCCCGACACCGACGCCAGCGACCCGCACGAGTTGCTGCTCGCGGATCACCCCGGCGCGCGTCGGACGATGTTCCGCGGCGCGTGGCGCGCGTAGGTTGTGATCGAAGCCGTGGGGTGAACACCGTCGCGCAAATGTTGCCCGTTGCACCGCCCGCGGGCGACGCTATACTCTGAGTACCCGCCGAACGCCCACCCGCCTCCAAACTCCCCTCGGAGTTCCGATTATGCTCACCGTTTACGGGTCGCCGGCCCGGTACTGCGACGGCCTATCGCGGCGGTCGTTCCTGAAGGTCGGGGCGCTCGGCGTCGGCGGTCTCACCCTGCCGCAACTGATGCGCGCCGAAGCCAAGAGCGGGACGAAGTCGCACAAGTCCGTGATTATGGTGTACCTGTCCGGCGGCATGGCCCACCAAGACACCTTCGACCTGAAGCCCAACGGCCCGGCCGAACTGAAGGGCGAGTTCAAGCCGATCCCGACGAACGTGACCGGGATTCAGTTCGGCGAGCACGTGCCGAAGCTCGCCAAGTGCGCCGACAAACTGGCCGTGATCCGGTCGCTGGTCGGGCAGCGCGACGAGCACAGCAGTTGGCAGAGCATGACCGGCACGACGATGGACGCGGCCAAGCGCGCGAACACCCCGCACTTCGGCAGCATCGTCGCCCGGATGCAGGGTCAGACCGACCCCACCGTGCCGGCGTTCGTCGACCTGTCGCCGACGATGCAGCACAAGCCGTACAACTCGCCCGGCCCCGCGAACCTCGGCCGCGCCGCCGCGCCGTCAAAGGTGGACGGCGACGAACTGGCCGTGATGAAGAACCTCGCCCTCACACCCGCCGACCTGCGCGATCGCAAGCGCCTCCTCGAAAGCATCGA
The DNA here is from genome assembly GCA_016872595.1 of Planctomycetota bacterium. GTDB lineage: Bacteria > Planctomycetota > Planctomycetia > Gemmatales > Gemmataceae > Gemmata. The sequence goes on along the minus strand of VGZJ01000042.1, from coordinate 795 downwards.
CGCCTTCCGCAAGGTCAGCGGCCAGACCAACGCCATCCCCGCGGACACGTTCCACGACCGCGCCTTCGACGTGCTCACCAGCAGCAAGTTGGTGGAGGCGCTCGACGTGACGAAGGAACCGGAGCGCACCCGCGACCGCTACGGCAAGGGCTCGCCCCGGCACCTCGGCGACGGCGCGCCGCAGCACAATGACCAACTCCTGATGGCACGCCGGTTGGTGGAAGCCGGCTGCCGCGTGGTCACGGTCGCCTACGGGTTCTGGGACACGCACGGCGGCAACTTCAAGTACCTCAAGAACCAACTGCCGCTGTTCGACACGGGCATCTCGGCGCTGGTGGAAGACATCCATGCCCGCGGCCTACAGGACGACGTAACGGTGTGCGTGTGGGGCGAGTTCGGGCGCACCCCGAAGATCAACAAGGACGCCGGCCGCGACCACTGGGCGCGGGTGAACTTCGCGCTGCTCAGCGGCGGCGGCATCAAGACCGGCCAAGTCATCGGCAGCACCGACAGCGCCGCGGGCGAGGCGAAGGACGACCCGATCCCCTACGCGAACGTGCTGGCCTCTGTGTACAAGAACCTCGGCGTCGACCCGCACGCGATGGTGTACGACGTGAGCAACCGCCCGAACCCGATCCTCCCCGGCGCGGTGACGCCAATCGACAAGCTGTATTGAGGTATCCGAGCCACATGCGCCGCAACGCGGGTAAGCGCAAGGACGACCCCCGGCGCGCCCCGAAGGACAGGTACGACCGCACCTCTTACGCGCGGGCCGTGGCGCGCGCGTGTGAGTCG
>VGZJ01000041.1 GCA_016872595.1 Planctomycetota bacterium | reverse complement strand
AGCGGTATCGCAACCCCCGCCGTCGGCACACCCTCATCATCAAGAACGTCGCCGGACTCCACAACCTCATGTACGCATGAGATCCAACGCCAAGGGGCGAGCCGGTTTGAACCGATCTGCCACTATTGTGCAGCGACTCTATTCCTTAGGGGACTGGTGGCTGGTTACCTCAAGGCCTGCGACGGCCCCCCACAATCAGGCACATACAGACGCCCCCCTCGAAGCACTACACCAACGGCCTCTGGCTCCGCGTCCCTGACGAGCCCTTCGCGCCACCTGTGATCGACTGCCTGACAGAGCAGTTCGGGGAGCCGGAGCGGGCGGCGCGAGAGGGCGACGTTACCACCTACACCTTCCGGCCCAACGGCGGCACGGTGCGCGTGACCGCGGATCAGCCGGCGCTGACCGGGGCGCTGAGCGCGTGGTGGGTTCACGCCGACACGCCGGAGCGCCTTGCCGAATTCCCGCGAATGCTGACGCCGTGGGGCACCCTCCGCGACACGCACCGCGCCGACACCGACGCCGCCCGTGCGTTGTTGAGTGCCGTGCGCGCGAGCCGCGCGCCGCAGGCGCGCCCTAGTCGTCGCAGTGCAGGTGGGTTCTTTGCATGAACGGCTTTAGCCGCGTGTACCCCTTCATGTTCATGCCCGTCTTGTTCAGGTACAGGTAGTTGAGTTGATTCAGTTCTTTCAGCACCTGAACGCCGTCGTTCGTCAGCTTCGTCCCCTTCAGATCGAGGATGGACAACTTCTTGAGGGTCAACAGCGACGGGAGCATCTCGTCGGTCAGGTTGGTACCCGGCATGTATAGGTAGTTGAGCTCCTTGAGGCCGCCGATCGCTTTGACCGATTCGGCGTTCAGTTTCGCCCGGTCGAGTCTCAGGCTGCGGAGGTGCTGCCAGTCGGCGGCGTCGGTCGGGGCGTACCCGGTATCTGACAGGTCCAGGTGGGCCGCCGTTTGAGCGCCTTGAGTGCCGCGACCACGTCGGGCTTGAGCGGAACTCCGGTGACGGCCAGCGCGCACATGCGCTTGCGGGCCGCGAGTGCGTTGAGCGCTTTGGCCGTCACAGGACAGTTGTCGAACCGGACCGCGTACAACTCCTTGAACCCGCCCAGTACGGCGAACCCGGTGTCGGTCATCCCGGCCCCGTCTACGAGCGTCAGGTTGGACAGCTCCTTGTTGGCGGCGAGGTTCTTCAGCCCGGCGTCGGTGAGCGCCGGGGGCGACACCGACACCGACATCAGGCGCGAAAACTCATTTAACTGCCCGAGGCCTTCGGCGCTCACCTTTGTCTTCTTCAGCTCCAACTGGATGAGGCGCGGGAGCTTCTTCAGGTGCGCCAGCGCCGCGTCGGTGACCGCGGTCTCGGACAGGTCGAGCGTGCCCAAGGACGTGAACCCTGCCACGGGCTTCAGCGCGTCGTCGGTGACGCCGCTCCGCGACAGGTGGAGGTGCTCGATCCCGGGGCCGATGGTGCCGAGTTTTGCGAGCGCCTCGCCCGCCTTGGGGCACCCATCCATTCGGACGACGTAAAGCGTGCGCGACTGGAGCCGGATGGTCTGCACCTTCCCGCCGGCCGCCTCGACCGCCTTGATGTCCGCGGCTTCGTCGGCCCGGGTGCGGTTCGGGACAAGTGGCAGGGCGACGAGGGCCGCCAGAACGAGCGGGCGGGTTCGAACGTTTTGAGCGGACATCCGAGGGCCTCCGAGTGGCGCGGCGCGCGACCGCGCGGCGCGGGCCAGAATACGACCTCGTCGGGCGTCGCACCAGATAGACCGCCGTGCGCGGTGCCGGCCGCGCGCAATACAACAACCCCACCCACCGAGAGGCTCACACCATGACCGCGACTCCGCTCGTCAAGAACCGGCAGCTTTACATTGATGGCGTGTGGGTCGATTCGGCCGGCGGCAAGAAGCTCGGCGTCGTCAACCCGGCCACCGAGGAGACTATCGCCGAAGTGAGCTTCGGCGGGCGCGCGGACGCGGCCAAGGCGGTCGCGGCGGCGAGCGCGGCGCTCCCGGCGTGGATGAAGCTCACGCCCTACGACCGCGCGAAGGTGCTCAAGAAGACCGCGGACCTGATGCGCGAGCGCGCCGACGCGCTGGCTCGCACCATGACGATGGAGCAGGGCAAGCCGGTCGTCGAGGCGAAGGGCGAGGTGATGCACTCCGCGGACACGTTCGAGTGGTTCGCGGAGGAGGGCAAGCGGGCCTACGGGCAAGTCATTCCGCCGGCCAACGCCCAGAAGCGGCACCTGACGATCAAACACCCGGTCGGCGTGGTCGGGGCGATCGGGCCGTGGAACTTCCCCATCACGCTCCAGTCGCGCAAGATCGCGCCGGCGCTTGCCGCCGGCTGCACTATCGTGTGCAAACCCGCAAGCCAGACGCCACTCTCGCTCATCGGCATCTTCGAGTGCCTCATCGACGCCGGTCTCCCGAAGGGCGTCGCGAACATGGTCATCGGCTCGGCGAGCGAGACGAGCGACGAATTCATGCAGAACCCGGCGGTGCGGAAGATCAGCTTCACCGGGTCCACCGCAGTGGGCAAGCAACTGATGCGGCAGGCCGCGGATCAGGTGAAGCGCCTGAGCCTCGAACTCGGAGGGCACGCACCGTTCATCGTGTTCCCCGACGCCGACCCGGAGGTGGTGGCGAAGGCCGCGGTGCTGGGCAAGTTCCGCAACAACGGGCAGGTGTGCATCTCGCCCAGCCGGTTCTTCGTTCACAAGGACATCTCGAAGAAGTTCACTGAGGTGGCCGTAGAAGAGGCGAAGAAGCTGAAGATGGGCAACGGCCTCGAAGAGGGCGTCGTGGTCGGGCCGATGTTCGAGAAGAAGGCGATGGACGGCACGCAAGCCCTCATCGACGACGCGAAAGGGAAGGGGGCGAGCATTCTGACCGGCGGTTGCCGCTCTAAGCGGTTCGACAAGGGCTACTTCTTCGAGCCTACGGTTCTGAGCGGCCTGTCCTCGGATGCGAAGATTCTGACCGAGGAGCCCTTCGCCCCGGTCATGCCGGTGCTGGATTTCTCGAAGATCGACGACGTGATCGCGCAGGCCAACAACACCGTGTACGGCCTCGCGGCCTACGTGTTCACGAACGACATCAGCGTGGCGTGGCGGATGGCGGAAGGGCTAGAGGCCGGGATCATCGGGCTGAACGACCCGGTACCGGCGACCCCGCAGTGCCCGTTCGGGGGCATGAAGGAATCCGGTATGGGCCGCGAACTGGCCCACGAAGGGCTGGAGGCGTACCTCGAAACGAAGTATGTGTCGATGATGCTGCGCTAACAGTCCAGCGCGGGTTTGCTGCCGTTTCGTAAGCTGTTCATCGGGGAGGATTACCGATGACAGAGCAGGAAATCGTAGAGTTGGGGCCGGCGTCCGCGGCGTTTCTGCGTCGGTTCCGGTGCGGGTTCGGCCAGAACCGAACGGCGGGCCACTTCGAGACTGTAGCACCACAAGTGCCATTATCCTGACTCAGAGCGAGCGTGATGGAGTGTCTTCATGGTCCGGGCGCGTGGCTGTGCCCGGCGTTCGCGTTGGAGGTCCAACGCTAATCGCTCTTCCAGATGCCGCTTCGTCCTCACGCTGTAGATCCCCTTCTGCGCCTTGCGGAACCGGCGGTTGCCCCGCTCCACCGCGTTCGAGGTCGAGGGCAACAACCGGTCGTCCAGGAACACCAACGCCTTCTCCAGTGTTGGGCTCCTCAACTTGTCCATCGTTCGGCCCAGGCACTTCAACCGACGCACACGCTTGCGTAACTTCCCCAACCGGTCCAACGCCGTGGACATCCTGCACCGCCGGTCGAACAACCGATACACCTCGTCCATGATCGGCCGCAACACCCGCAGTTGCGGCAGACCTCGTGTCAGTTGCCCCAACAACGTCCTCGGCCCGGCCGTCAACCCGTGCCGGACGAACAGGTGGCGATTCGCGAACAGGTCCGACACGCGTTGCTTCCGGCGGTTGATCTTGCGGGCCTAGGCCTTCTGAGCCTCGCCGGGACGACCGCGACCCTGCCTGGGGATCTTGGCGGAGAGTTCCTTGCGGAGTTTCGCCACCGCGTGCAGCATCGCCTTGGTAATCTCCTTGATGACGTGGAACTCGCACAGCTGGTGGCGGACGTCGGGCCACAACTCCGCCAACGGCTTGGGGTACAACGGTGAACCGTCAGTGGTGATACCCTTCACCCGGAGTTGACGCGCTTCCAGTTGGACCTTGAAATCCCCCAGGAACGAGCGGATGTCCGCGTGGATCGGGTCGTGGTCCAACACGCGAAAGGCCAGGTGGCGATGGCGACGGTTATCGACGATCGACAGGACGCAGAAAGGCCCGTCGTAGACCTCGTCGATAGCCAGGTAGCCCGAGAACTCAGTCAGAGCTTCGTCCAGGTAATCGGTCGAGAGGGTCGCGTGGATTTTTCCCCCCCAGGTCCTCGACCCAGTTTTGGATGGTGGCGTAGGGAACGAAGACGCGGTGATCTCGCCACAGGTGCCAACTGGCCGTGCGGTAGGGCAAGCCGATTGGAAGCTCGACGGGGTGAACCTCCTGCCTCACCTGACCGGCGAGGTTAAGGGTGCGCCCCACGACCTGCTGTACTGGCGGATGGGCAACCAGTTTGCAGTCAGGAAAGGGAGCTGGAAACTCATCCGCAACGACGAGAAGCCGGCACAACTCTACGACCTCGCCGCCGACATTGGCGAAACGACGGACCTATCTGCCAAGCACCCGATGACGTTCAAGGAACTTGAAACGGCATGGAAGGCGTGGGACAGCAAACTTGCCGAACCGCTCTGGGGAGGACGACGGAGCAGATGACAGGGTGGCTGTCACCTCGACCGAGTCGGGGAAGGGAACGTTTATGGGAGTACCGCACGTCTGCAGCACGCGCCCGGGCTGACAACGGTTCAGAATACCCGAACGGCCTGTTGAAGGGAACCGGGCCACCGGCACCGAGTTGGTATGCGGACGTTCGTAAACCCCTGACTTCCGAGATCGACGCGCGCCGTCGTCTTCGGGTCCTCCGAAGTGCCTGTCAACGTCGGGCACGCGCGAGCGGATTCGTCCCTTCGTGAGCATTTTGGGAAAAGAGGCGAAAACTGAGTGCGTGGCCGCGTCTCTCTCCACTGAAGGAGAGGACGCGCCGATGGACGAGAACTACATCATCCCGGCTCTCGGGCCCGATCCCGTGGCGAACGCCGCACGAGATGCCGCCATCTCCGCGATGGACAACGCTTGTCGTGGCCGCCTCCTCGCGTTCTGTCGGCGGCGCTGTGGCCCCAGATACGCAGAAGACGCGGTAGCAACGGTCATCTGCAACGTCTTCAACCGCCCGACTGTGCAGCGCCTCACGTTCCGGCAACTGTGTAGCTATGTGCTGAACGCCGCACGCGACCTCTGGCGGAAAGAACGCACCCAAGCAGAGTATCGCGAGTCCGCGCCGCCACCCGTGGCCGTGCCGGCACCGGTCGTGCAACTGGAACTCGCGGAGCTGGTCGTGCACGTTCGGGCCGCCGTCGCACGCGAGCTCCCCGCCGCGGAGAACCTGATCGGGGTACTGGCCGGGACAGAGAACGTCTCCGAGTTTGCCCGCGCCCGCAAGATGAGTGCGTCCGCGGCACACCGCTGGCGCTACAAGGTGCTCAAGCGGCTGAAGTCCTATCTCGCGCAGTGGCAGGACAGCGTTTCTGGGTTCCTCGTCCTCTGCTGGCTCGCGCTGGTCGCGCGGGCGAAGCCGGCGGCGGCGTTCCTCGTGGTCGCGGCGGTCGGGTGGTCGCTATACTGCTTCGCGCCGCGTGCGGGGGCGATTCTCGAGGCGCCAGTCGCCGTGCCAGTTACGCCGTCGCGCGCCGCCGATCCCTTGCCCGCGCCGCCGGTTGATCCTGCGCCGGTCGCGCCTGCCGTGGTTGGGGCCGAAAGCCCCGTCACGCTCTCCGCGCCGCGCGCCGCGGCGCGCGTCACCAGCCCGGTTCGGGTGCGAGGGGAGGTAGGCGAAATCGACTACGAACAGCCCGGCTCGAAGGTGTGGCTCGCCGTCCGCGACGCCGGCAGACTGTACTTTAAAAAAGACGTGAGCGAGTATTCTGGGCGCTCGTTCGATGTGCCTGTGGTTCAGCGTGACGGCCCGTGTGCGCTCGTGATCGTTCGCGTTTCTGCGGCCGATCACGCGACCGTTCTCGATGCGCTCGAGACCGAGAAGCGCGAGCGCCAAGCCCGCGGGTTCGCGGCCGGCGCGCTGCCGTCCGCGCAGGTGCTCGGTGCGGCCGTTGAGATCGTGGTTGTGGCCCCGTGATCTCCTTCGCCCACTCAGAGGTGTCCGATGTCTCGTCTCTCCGTGTTCGCCGCTGCCGTCGTCGTGCTCGTCCCGGTGTCCGGGTGCGCCGAAGCGTTCCCCGATGACAAGGTCGAGAAGGTCGCCGGCACTCTGCTCGCGCCGACGGCCGACCAGAAGGTCGGGCGCGAGATCCGCGTGAAGTGCAACATCCCCAGCGTACCGAAGGACCACGTGATCGTGGCCGCGGTCGAGTCGAACTCGCTGATGTGGCCGAAGGAACCGTACCTCGACAACTTCAAGGGCGACGACTACGAGGCGACCGTGGCGGAGGGGGGCGACCCGGGCGCGACGTTCCGGATCACGGTCCTCGTCGTCGGCAAAGAGGGGCAGAAGAAACTGAAGAAGTGGTTCGATACGGGCCGCACGACGGGCGACTTCCCCGGTCTCAAGTTAAGCGACATCCCCGGCGCGCAGCGCGTCGATAGCGTCGGCGTTAAGTTCAAGTCGTAGGCCGTGTTAACTGAGTGGCCCATCGGATTCACCGCGGCGTGAGCCTTGGTGCCGCCGCGGCTCCGCCCCAGCGCCTCGGCCGCTTGGCCGCCGGTGCCGTCGCGTTTGTTGTCGCGCCCGCGGCGGCGACCGACGCGCGGGCGCACGAGCTATCAACGCTCAGCCACTCGGTGTCGTCGTCGCGGGGCGCGCCGGCAACAGGGGGCGATACGGTTCCCGTGGTTGTCGCGGATGTCGTGCCGGCTCAGCATCGGGTGCCCTCCGAGCGGGGAATCGCCCCGCCCGGCGATCGCAGACCGCCCGGCTTCCTTCAACACGGCCTAACAAGTACCTGCTTCGGTCGTCACGATCACATCGATCGTTGCAGCAGGATATTGCATGACAACCGGAGCTAGAGGTGGTAGAATCGTTTCCATTATTCCGGTCGAGTATCGGACCTGCCTGTACCGCCATTACCAGCTGCCGAGGAGAGTCTCGTGCTCCACATGCCTCTGGGTTTCGAAGGGCAATCGGTTTCTGCGCAACTCACGCGCCGGCAGATGCTTCACGTCGGCGGACTCAGTATGCTCGGGCTGGGCCTGCCGAGTGCGCTGCGCGCGAGCGATCCGGGATTACCCGCGCGCGCTCGCGAACCGGGATCGCGGGGGTCCGCGTCCGAGAAGTCCTGCATCTTCATCGTGATGGGGGGCGGCCCCTCGCACGTCGATATTTGGGACATGAAGCCGCAGGCACCGGTGGAAGTGCGCGGTCCGTACAAACCGGTTGCCACTTCGGTACCCGGTGTCCACATCAACGAGTTGATGCCGCGCCTGTCCAACCTGAGCCAGCACTACAGCATCATTCGTTCGATGACGCACACCGCGTCAATCCGCAACCACCCGGACGCGATGCACAACTGCCTGACGGGGCAGGCGAAAGCCCCGGACGACGCGCCGTGCTACGGCTCGGTGATGGCCAAGCTGCGGCCCTCTAAGCGCGTCATGACTCCGTACGTCTGGCTGCATCGCTGCGACGGCAATACGACGGTTTTCTGCTCGCCGTTCATCTCGCTGGGCGGCTTCCTCGGACGGCCCTACGCTCCCTTCTTCGTCGGCAACTCCACGAATCACCCGGCGATGCCGAACTTCCAACTGTCCGAGCTGGATTCGGTTGTGGGCACGTCGCCCCAGAGGACGCTCGAGCGAGAAGAGTTGCTCGGCCGGCTCGAACCGTCGCTGAGCAGCACATCGGGCTATCCGGCGGCAACCGGGTGGGGCGAGTTACGCCAACGCGCCGTCGACCTCGCGACCGGCCCGGCCGCCCGGAAACCCTTTGACCTCCAGCACGAGCCCGCGAAGGTGCGCGACCGTTACGGCCGCCACCCGCTGGGGCAATACCTGCTCATGGCCCGCCGACTGGTGGAGTCCGGGGTGGGCTTCGTGAGTGTCAACGGCTGGTGCGGGTTCGCTCCGGGCGAGGGTTCCCAAGGCGGGGCCGCGAGTTTCACTTGGGACATGCACGGCGGCGGGATGGGCCAAGGGAACATCTTCGGCAAGGGGTCCTACGGGCTGGGCTGGGCGCTGCCGCGGCTCGACGAAGCGCTGTCCGCCCTTCTGGAAGATCTGCACGATCGCGGTCTGTTGAAGAGCACGCTGGTGGTCGTGGTCGGCGAGTTCGGGCGCACCCCCAAGATCGAAACCAATAAAGGCATCTCCGGCCGGAGCCACTGGCCCGCGTGCTTCTCCGCGGTGCTCGCCGGTGCCGGCATCGGCGGGGGCGTCTATGGCGCGTCCGACAAGATCGGCGCGTACGTGAAGGACCACCCGGTCCCCCCGCAGGTTCTCGGCGCGACCCTCTATCAGGCGCTGGGTGTGCCGCTCGATTCCAAAGTGGGGGCGCGCCCGATCACCACGGGCGAGCCCATCCACGAGTTGTTCAGCTAGGTCAGGGGAGGCGCTGCACAATCGCGGCGGACCGGATCAAGCCGGGGCCTCGCCTTTGGCGTCGGGCATCAGGCGTACATGAGGTTGTGGAGCCCGGCGACGTTCCCGAGGATGAGGGTATGTCGGCGACGCGGGTTCCGATACCGCTCGGCCGCGATCCGCCACACCTTCAGGTTCCCGATCCCGTGTTCGACCACGATCCGTGGGCGCGCCGAGCGCGCCCACGCCCGCGGCGCTCCCGGCGATGAACGTGCTGCGGGAAGGAGAGGTCATGGGAATGTCTCCGTGTGTGTGGGTCTGTGCTGAGACGAGCACAGCCGAGCGCGCGGCGCAGGGGAAGGAGCCAACGGTTCCTCAATGGATGAGCTCGTCGAGTACGGCGGGGTACTCGTACTTCTTCGCGGGGACGTTCGCGTCGGGGTAGTCGCGGAACTTGAGGCGGAACGGCGGTTCGCAGACTTTCGCTTCAACTTCGAACGCGACGCCGACAACCGTCTCGGGTGGGTCAGTTCCCTTTTCGTCGCGACCCGACCCCCGTTCGAGGTGATAAAACGTGCAGCGCGTATTGTTCATGAACCCGAATAACAACCCCGTGACGGTCAGTTCATTCGAGAGGGACAATCTGAAGGATTGTGGCTTGGCACCGTGCATCCGTAGCCCCGGCCGCTCTAGAGCCTTTAGCTCCGGGAGTTCCGGCTGGTTCTCGGGCGCGAGCCAATCGGTCGGTACCCCGGCGACGATCACGAGGTACTTCCGCGCCGGGGTCTCAACTCTCCAGTGCCGCTAAACACCCGGTAGGTCGGAGGTGAGAAAGTACCCGTACGGGTTCAGGCCGCTGCCCGGCTTGACAGTCGGTTTCACCGCGCTTCTGCTGCACGACGCGAGCAGCACCGAGGCGGTTCCGAACGTGAGGAACGCGCGCCTGTCGGGAGCGGGCATGGTCCGACCTCCGGGTCAGTGAAGTGGCCCAAGTCTAACGGACGGTTCGCGGCTTGGGAAGCGACGTGCCGGCTCGCGAGGCAATTTCGGGATACGAAAGCCCAAGCCCGGCGCTGGCCCATCGTGTGACGGGTGTCGGCCCCCACATGCCGAAGGTCGAAAAGCAGAAACGCTCGTTCGGCGTGTTCCCCAGTGGTATCATCCTTCAAGCCAACCAATACTCGGTCCTAGAACGGGCAACGAACGGTGCGAAGTAGGACGGAGACCGGGCACCAATCAGTGGGGTTGAGGTCGTGCTGCGAAGCAACAAACGCTAGGCAACCGGGGAGAACTGCTCATGGTGAGGATCGGGATCGTGGGCATCGGGTTCATGGGCCGCATTCACTTCCTCGCCGGGAAGCGCCTGAGCGGGGCGAAGGTCGTGGCCATTTGCTCGCGCGACGCGGCCAAGCGCGCCGGCGACTGGCGCAACACCCGCGGCAACTTCGGCCCTGAACCGGGGCAGATCGACTTGAGCGGGGTGAAGACTTACGAGCAGCTGGACGACATGCTCGCGGACCCGGAGATCGACCTCATCGACGTCTGCACCGTCACCGACCAGCACACGCCCATCGCGCTCGCGGCGCTCAAGGCCGGGAAGCACGTCCTCGTCGAGAAGGCCATCGCGCTTTCGCCGCAAGACGCCGATGCAATGGTCAACGCGGCCAAAGCCGCCGGCAAGCTGCTGATGGTCGCGCACGTGCTGCCGTTCTTCCCGGAGTTCCGGTACGCCGCCGAGGTGATTCGCGGCGGGCAGTACGGGAGGGTGCTCGCGGCGCAGTTCAAGCGCGTCATCGCCAAACCCGACTGGTCGGCAGACATGGCAGATGCCGCCAAGACCGGTGGCCCGGCGGTCGATCTGCACATCCACGACACGCACTTCATCGGCCTCGTGTGTGGCGTTCCGAAGCAGGTGTTCGCAGTCGGCATGGTCGAGGGCGGCGCGGTGTCTTACCTCACGACCTCGTACCTGTACGGCCCCAACGGGCCGGCGGTGACGTGCTCCAGCGGCGCGCTGTCGATGAGCGGGCGCCCGTTCGTTCACGGCTACGAAATCTTCCTCGAACGCGCGACGCTCCTCTACGACAGCGGCGGCACGCCCCTCACGTTGCTCACGGCGGACGGGAAGGCCACGCAACCGGCACTCGCCGGCGGGGGCGACCCGATCTCGGCGTTCGCCGACGAGTTGCAGGCCGCGGTAAGCGGCGTAACCAGCGGGAAGGAGCCGGACCTGCTCAGCGGTAAACTCGCGCGCGACGCGCTCGTCCTGTGCCACCGCGAAATCGAGTCCGTCAAGACGGGCAAGGCCGTGAACGTATAGCGCCTGCCCAGCTTGCCCACTCGTGCCGACCGGAACACCCTGCGCTGCTTCCGTCGGAACTCCGGGTGATAAGTTGTAACGGTTCTCGCGATCTCGCGGGTTCTGCCGATTCACAGTGGTAGAGCAAACCCGCGAGGCGCGAGGGCGAGTGATGACGCGGCAACTTGGGCTGATCGGCGCGGTGCTGGCAACCGTTCTCGCGAACACCGGGTGCGTCTCGCACTGCCACCGCGCACATCAGACCGCGTGGGACCGCGGCGCGGACCACGAATTGCCCGCGCCGTGCCGGGGGCAGGTGTACGTCTTCATGGTTCACGGGTTCACGCCCACCGGTTCGTGCGGCCTCGACGCCCTGCGGCACAAACTCGCCGAGAGCGGGTTCGCGAAGGTCGGCGTCGCGGAGTTGGCCGGCGCGCTGTGTGTGCCGAAGGAGATCGAGAAGATTCGCAAGTGCGAGCCGGACGCGCGGTTCGTGCTGATTGGCTACGACCTCGGCGGGGCCGCGGCCGTCTGCGTCGCCCGCGACCTCTCCAAAAAGGGCGTGCCAGTCGAAGCCGTCGTGCTGCTCGACCCGGTGAAGTGCGGTGAGCCGTGCAGCCTGCGCACGCTACTCGTCACCAGCGGCACGACGGTTTCCAGCGTGCCGCACACCGAGCGTCTTGTCGTGCCGGACGCGACGCACGCCAAGCTGCCGGCGCACCCGCTGACCGCGGGCGCGATTGTCGAGCTGCTCAAGGAAATCGCGTCGCGGGATTTCGTCGAAGCCGGCGACCCGGTGCCTGTGTGGAGCTACAAACACGCGCCGGAAATGCGCCCGACCGCGGCCGGGAAGGGCGGGGAGAACTGGGACTTCCTCGCCGACAAGCCCGGCACGCCGGACGCGCTCGCCCCGCGCGTCGTCGCGCAACCGCCCGCGCCGCCCGCCCCGACGACACCCGCGCTGACCACATCGGCGGGTCCGGTGCTCATCAAGCGGTGATTCGCCCTGCCCGGAAGCGCGCTGCGCTGCTTCAATGACCCCATGAAGCTGAAACAACAGCCGGACGACTTCCGGGTCGAAGAGCAGACGGACGCGGTCGCCACCGACGCCGGCGAGTTCGCGCTCTACCGGCTCGACAAGACTGGCTGGACGACGCCCGACGCGCTGGCCGCGATCCGCCGGCGCTGGCAAGTCGACCACCGCCGCCTCAGCTACGGCGGCCTTAAGGACCGCCACGCGGTCACGTCGCAACACTTCACCATTTTCCGCGGCCCGAAGCGGAACCTGTCTCACGAGCGCGTCGAGGTCACGTACCTCGGCCAGCTGAGCGACCCGTTCACCGCGGCCGACATCCGCGCGAACCGCTTCACCGTCGTGCTGCGTGCGATGAGTGACACCGCGGTGTCACACGCCGAAGCCGCGCTCCGCGAGGTGCAACAAGCCGGCCTGCCGAACTACTTCGACGACCAGCGCTTCGGCTCGGTCATGTCTTCTGTAGCCGGGGTCAGTGACCCCGGTTCGCTCAGCGTGCCGGCCTCAGTAAGGCCGGCTACAGAAAGCCGCGGCCCGGAGTTCGTCGCGAAGGAAATGGTGTTCGGACGGTTCGAGCGCGCGCTGTGGCTGGCGCTCGCGGCCCCTTACGAGCATGACCGTGCCGACGCCAAGCGCGAAAAGGCCACGCTCTGCGAACTGTGGGGCAAGTGGCCGGAGTGTCAGGCGAAGCTGCCGAAGGGCCACGCGCGGAGCCTCGTGAGCTACCTCGCGGCACACCCCACCGACTTCAAAGGCGCGGTCGCACGCCTGCGCCCGGAGTTGCAAGGCTTGTACCTTTCCGCGTACCAGAGCTACCTCTGGAACAAGATGCTCGCGACGTGGCTCACGACCACACTCGGCGCGGCGAACCTGCGCGACGTGGAACTGAAGCTCGGCCGCGTCCCGGCCCCGGCGCGCGTGCCGGACGAGCACCGCGGCGCGTGGGACGCGCTCACACTGCCGCTGCCCTCGGCGCGCGTGAAGCCCGACCCCGGCGCGCCGTGGCTGCCCACCGTCGAAGAGGCGCTCAAGGGCGAAGGGCTGACACTGCCCGAACTGCGGATCAAGGGGATGCAGCAGCCGTTCTTCTCGAAGGGCGACCGCCCCGCGTGCGTGCGGCCCGAAGGCCTCAGCAGCACGAGCGCGCCGGACGAACTGAACAAGGGCCGCGCGAAACTGACGCTGCGCTTCGACCTGCCCAAAGGGAGCTACGCAACGATGCTGGTGAAAAGGGTGACACTGTAAAAGTCGTTAGCCGCGAGTCGCAGGCGAGCGCGAAGGGCCGCGCTCGCCTGCGACTCGCGGCTAACGAGATCAACCCTTTTCTTACTTCCCCTTCACCAGCGCCTTGAACGCCTCGCACACCACCGGCGCGGCGTCGGGGCCGACGCTGTTCATTTCGCCGTATTGCGCCTTCTTGAGGCCGTAGCAGTAGGGGGCTTTGTCGTCCCATTGGCGCTTCGGGATGAAGTAGCCTAGTTCGTCGTTGGCGAGGCCGATCAACATGCGGTGCTTGCCCTTCAACTGGTCGTAGATCGCGGGTTCGATGGCGGCGTCGGGGAAGTCCGCGCCGGGGTCGGCCGGGTCTTGCACCTTGCCCAGCACCAGTTCGGGGTAAATCTCGCCGGGGATCGCCGCGACTTCGAGCGTGCCGAACTTCAGGTAGCCGACTTCCGTTTTCACCGCGACCGGCTTGCTCACGTCCTTTGTTTCGGTGAACGTCTTCGGAGTCGGTTCGCCGGTCCACTCGTACATCGTGCGGTCGAGCGTGCCGAACTTGTGCGCCAGTTTGTAGATGTTGTTGTCCACCGGCACGAGCAGTTCGCGACGGCGCACCTCGAACGGCGTTAGCGTGATCGGCACCGCGCCCTTGATGGCCTTGTCCGCGAGCTTCGCCACTAGCAGGCCGTAGCGGTCGGTCTTCTCGAACGTACCGTCCGCGAGTTCCTTCCCCTTCTCGTCCTTCACCGTCAGGCCGAGCGTGGTCATCAGGCCACCGACGGTGCCGGTGAAGTACGCGACCGGGCACTTCTGCGACTCGCGGAGGTACTTCACCGTGTAATAGATGAAGTCGGCGCTGATCTCGGTGTTCTTGGACGACAGCGCTTCGGGGTGGCAGTTCCACTGCAGTAGCACCCCGAGGGGCTTGTCCGTTTTCGGGTTGCGGAAGTGCAGGGCGACGAGTTCGTCGTGAACAACGAACGGCTTGCGGTTGTCGTTGAGCAGGCTCGCGTCGCGCGCGGAGCCGATGCGTGCGACCGCCGGCTTGCGGGCCGTGTCCGCGGCCTTCACTGCTTCGACACAGCCGGCTTCTACCTTCTTCAGATACTCCGGGTCGATGCCGCTCTGAATCGGCGACGCCCCCCACAGGCCGAGCGTGTCCGGGCCTTCGTGGTTGTGGGTCGCGGAGACGAGGACGTACTTGAAGCCCGGCAGCTTGGCGCGGACGCGCTCGACGACGGGCATGAACAGCCCGACGACATCGACCGACACGAGCGCGATCTTGTCGTCGCCGTCGGCCATCACAACCGCGCGTGCGGTGATGGGGTCGTGAACCTTCGTGGCCCGCCGGTTCTGCCCGAACCCGGCAAGGAACACGGGCTTGTCCTTCACGCCGAGCTGTGGGGTCACGTCCACGTCGGCGAACCCGACCGAGAACTCGCCGGCGCGTGCGGGGGCGGAAAGGAAGAATAGCCCGCTTATGGCGCAGAGCAGAAGCAGATGAAATCGGATGAATACAGAATGCGGGGTTTGCTCGGGTTTCATCTGCGTCTTCTCCGCGTGTATTTGAGGGCGAAGTCTTCTCACTCGCACTCGCGCATGTAGCGGATGCTTTCGCGCGCGATGGTTTCGGGGTCGGGGCTGTAGTCGAACACCTCCACCGAGACCCAGTGGGTGTAGTTCGCGTCCCTCAGCGCCTGAAAGATGGGCTTGAAGTCGGTCGCACCGAACCCGGGGCCGCGCTTGTTCGGGTCGTTGGCGTGGAAGTGGCGCACCCAGTCGCGGTTGGCACGGATCACGTCCGGTGTCGGCGCGGTTTCAACAGACATCGCCTTCACGTCGAGGTGCAGCTTTACGAACGGGTGGGCCAGCTTCTGCGCCAGCGCGACGCCCTCCGCGGCGCACACCATGAAGTTCGTTTCCGCCGGCGTGAGCGGTTCGAGGCACAGGAACACGCGATCCTTCTCTAGCGCCGGGAGGCAGTGGCGCAGCGTGTCGAGCGCGTTCGCTTCGCCCTGTTCGCGCGTAATGCCGTCGGGCAGGTTGCGCTGGAACGGCGAGCCGAGAACGAGCACGTCGCCGCCCATGTCGGCCGCGGCGTGCGACAACTCCGCGAGGTACTCGCCGGTGCGTTTGCGGGTCGCGGCGTCCGGCGAGGTCAGGTGAAAGCCTTCCGTTTTCGCGAGCAGCCAGTGCAGCCCGATGATTTGCACGCCCGCGGCTTCGGCCTGTTGGCGCAGTTCGGTGCGGCGCGCCGCGGTCACGTCGGTGATGCGCGGCGCGAGCGTGAACGGGGCCATCTCAAGGCCGGTGTAGCCGAGTTCGGCGACGCGGGCACACACGCGGGCGTGGTCCCAGCCCTCGAACGTCTCGTTGCAGATCGCGTACTTCACGGGATCGTTACCTCGTGGTCGCGCGGGTTCTGTTCGGACGGGTCGCGCACGGTCAGTTTGATGTTCGCCTGCCCCTTCGCGGCCTTGTAGAAGTCGGTCGGGGTGGCGACGGTCGCGCCGTTCACCTGTGTGATGAGCCAGCGCTCCGGGCGCTCGCCGAGCTTCTTGAACGCGGTTGCGGCCTGCGAGTTCGGGACGAGTTCGCGGACCATCACGCCCGGCGGCACGCCCACGCTGGTGCGCACCTCGCCGCCCTTTTGGTCGCTGAGCTGCTGCGCCAGTACGCTCCCGTGATCGACGCGCAAGCCGAACACCGGGTCCGGGCGCACCGAGGCGATCACCGGGCGCGGGTTGCGCAGCTTGCCGAGGGTCACGGTCACGTTCGCGTCGCGGTCGCGGCGGGCGCGCGTCACCGTCAGTTTGACCTTGGTGCCGGCCAGTTCGCTGCCGACGTACACGAGCAGGTCTTCGTAGGTCTGGATGGGCACGCCGTTCACGGCGGTGATGGTGTCGCCCCGTTCGAGGCCGGCGACCGCGGCCGGGCCTTGCGCGATGGTGTCCCCGATCGTGACCGAGGGGCGCGTGTCGTTGATGCCCACGAGGGTCACACCGAGGTAGCCGTACTCCACTTCCTCGCCGCGGCGCAGCACCTCGACGACGCGGCGGAAGCACTCGTCCGCGACGAAGGTCAGTTGCGGCGCGTTTTCGTTGCCGCCGAGCATCGCCGAGGTGGTGGTCAACCCGATCAACTCGCCGTCGAGGTTCAACAGGGCCGCCCCGCTTACGGCGGTGGTCACCTTCGCCTCGTATTGGAGGAACGGGCCGTAATAGTAGTAGTCGTCGGACTTCCGCACGGTGGCGTTGTCAGGTACGCCGCGCGAGGGGATGACGCGCGTGACGCTGCCGAAGGACGAACTGGGCCGGTCCACGCCGGTGCCGGCGGAGTAGCCGTTAGCCATCACCACGGCGAGCTTCCCCGCGAACACGCTGGCGCGCGCGCCGTCGCGGTCGTAGCGGCGCACGTCGGCGAACTTGATCGCCGTCAACTTGGCCGGCGGGTCGAGGAGTTTCAGAACGGCGAGGTCGTGGCGACCGTCGGCGGCGTGAACGTCGGCATACGAGCCGACGCGCCCGGGGAGGTGGACGTACACCTTCGTCGCGCCCTCGACGACGTGATACGGGGTGAGGATCAGCCCCGCGGGGTCGACGACCACGCCGCAGGCGTACCCGTGATCGGCTATGGTGCGGACGTCGGCCAGATCGAGTTCCTTCGCCACCCGCTCCTCGGTCGGGTTCGCCTTGAGGAACTCTTTGATGTCGTAGCGGCCCAGCTTGCCCGGCGCGTCGGTGGCGGGCTTGGGGTAGCGGTCACTGCGCGACACCACGACGCAGGCCGCGGTCGGCCCGGCCAGCTCGTTCGCGACGCGCAACTGCTTCTCGATGGCGAACAGCAGGTCGCTGTTGGTCGGCTCGGCCGCGGGCGCGGCGGCGACCAGCGACAACGCGAGGTACAGGGCAAAACCGGCGGCGCGCATGTCCGGCTCCGGGCGGGAACGGTGTGTCCGTTGTACCCGGTGCGCGGTTCGCCCGCCAGTTACTTGGGCAGGTACGAGAGCAAGTACACGACGAGCGCGCCGCAAATAACGGCGAGGAACATGATGAGCCACGCCTGAAACACCCACGCGTACACGCGACGGTAGGGCGGGTACGGGGCCGGCTCGGGCGGGTTCGCGGGGTCGGGCATGGGTACACCGTCGTTCGGGGCGGGCTCTCTCTTCAGTCTATCATCGGCAGACTAACGCCGCGGTTCCAGTCCGCGTTTGCGCCGGCGCGAACCCGTGCGCCGGGTTCCGGGTCGAATGGAGCAAGATTCGGCCGCGCATGAACGCGATTTTGAGCTACAATCGTTGGGACGATATTGGCGGATCGGTCACCTCGCCCGCGCGCCATATGCAACTGGAATCGGCCGAAGAACTCATCGAGGCGCTGCGGCTCAGCGGCCTCTTCACGCCCGACACGTTCGACGCGGTGCGCCGCGAGCTCGCGCCGATGCGCGACAACGCCGCGGCCATCGTCGCGCACCTGCTCGCGCACGAACACGTGACCAACTACCAACTCAAGAAGGTGCTGCGCGGCAAGGCCGGGGAGCTGCACTACGGGTCGTACGTCGTTACCGACCGGCTCGGCACCGGGGGCATGGGAAAGGTGTACCGGGCGCGCGACGCCGCCGGGCGCACGGTCGCGCTCAAGGTGGTGCGCTCGGCGCTGGTGGCGAACCCGACCGTGCGCGGCCGGTTCGCGCGCGAGGTGCAGGCCGCGAGCAAGCTCAGCCACCCGAACATCGTGGGGTTGCTCGACACCGGCGAGGCCAACGGGCGGTTCTTCCTCGTCGTCGAGTTCGTAGACGGCATCGACCTCGCGCGCCTGATGCACGACTACGGCGTACTCGCCATCGAGGAGGCGTGCGAGTACGTGCGCCAAGCGGCGCTGGGGCTTCACCACGCGCACGAGCGCGGCCTCGTCCACCGCGACATCAAGCCCGGCAACCTCGTGGTGGCCGGCGAGCGGCACCTGCCGCAGGCGACCGAACCGGCCGTGGTGAAACTACTCGACTTGGGGCTCGCGCGGGCGGTGGACCGCGACGACATGGTCGCCCCGGACCTGACACGCGATCACGCGGTCGTGGGCACGCCGGACTACATGGCCCCGGAGCAGGCCAAGAACTCGAAGCTCGTGGACCCGCGTGCCGACCTGTACAGCATCGGCTGTACCCTGTACTTCCTGCTGACCGGGCGGGTGCCGTTCCCGCACGGCGGGGCCATCGAGAAGATTCTGGCGCACCAGACCGATCCGCCGCCGCCGCTACAGGCGCTGCGCAAGGAAGTCACGCAGCGGCTCGCGGAGATCGTGGCCCGGCTCATGGCGAAGCGCCCGGACGACCGCTTCCAGAGCGCCGGGGAGTTGGCCGAAGCGCTCGCGCCGTTCGCGCGGTACCCGGCGGGCGCGCCCCCGGTCGCGGTCGTGCCGGTGCGCGACCCGGCGCGCCCCGCAACCGAAGATAGTGGCGCGGAGCGCGGCGGGTTTCCCGCGTCCGCGGGCGGCTCGTCGGTGTCGGCCGTGGCGTCCCCGTCGGCATTCAACCTGCCACCGGAACCGGGCGTCCACACGGTCGCGCCCTCGGACCACACGCCGCGCCCAGCGGGCCTCGACCTGCCGGACGCGCCGCGCCCGCGCCGCAAGTTTGTGCGGCCCCCGCCGCCGGCGCGCCGGTCGGGTCGCCCCCCGGTGCGGGCCTTCTGGTGGATGCTCGTCGCGCTCGCGCTCGTGATGGTCGCCAACGTGGTGCTGTTCGTGTGGCTCATCTCGAAGCGGTAGACGGCGCGCCACACCTCACCGCCCGGTCGAATTGATCGTGAAATACACCGAACCGACGACCGGCTTGCCGTCAGCGTCCTTCAGGTTGTAGCCGATCATCATCTGCATCACCGGCTTCAGCTCCTTGAACTTCAGCTCGACCGCTTTGCCGGTAGCGGACAGTTCGACGCGCTCGACCGGCGGTTCGTCGGTGCCCTCGGTCTTGGGGTCAGACGGCTTCCAGCGCTTCGAGCCGTAGTCGCCGCTCCAGCGGTAGTTCCACTGCGCGGCGCGGAAGTTCGCCACCTTCAAGCTGTTGTGATCGAGGACGCGGTCGAAGGTCAGGCGCACGACGGTGCCCTCGAGCTCCATCTTCACCGGCCCCGGCAGCTTCGCCCCGGTGGGGCGCACGCGCTGGAGCGAGCCGTCGGCCTTCGCCCCCGTCTGCCAGCCGTTCAGCCCGCACACGTACAGGTGTTCGTCGGGGTTGAAGCGCCCGCGGCACGAGCCGGAAAGGAACTCGATGCCGAGCGCCGTCACCCCGCCCTGCACGGCGCCGGTGTCGATCTGTTGGCGGAACAGCAAGTACGCGCGGCACCGCCCGTACGAGAGGTGAATGGGCTTGCCCGCGAGCGCGCGCCACGAGCGCGCGTCTTCGGGAACCCACACTTGCCCGCCGGCCGAGTTGTCGATCTCGCGCGGGAGCCAGCACAGCGGCGGGTCGTAGGTCGACGGCGGCACCGCGCGGTGGTGCGCGCGCATGTCGCCGTAGAACCCGCCCTTGCGGTACTCGTCGATGCGCGTGGCCGGCATCCAGTTCCCCTCTTGGTCCGCGCCCGTCAGCACCCCCTTCGGCGACATGCCCATGCCGATGGGGTGCCGGAACCCGGTCGCGAACACTTCCGACTTCGTGCCGTCCTTGCTCACCTTGATGAGGCAGCCGCCCGTGGGCGTGTCGGTGTCGCCGGTCTTGAAGAAGTAGAAGTTGCCGTCCGGGTCGGTTTCGAGGCACGTGTCGTAGCTGTGCTCGCCGCCGCCGCAGTGCCAATCGCTGTTGTGGTTGCGGTAGAAGTCGGCCTCGCCGTCGCCGTTCAGGTCGAACAGTTCCGTGAGTTGCCCGCGTTCGAGCACCATGACGCGCCCGTTCACGACCTTCAGGCCGAGCGGGTGGTACAGGCCGGTGGCGTAGCGCTGCCACGCGCAGGTGTTGGCCTTGTCGTCCACCGTCACCAGCCACACGTCGCCGTGGCACGTACACATCGCGACGCGGCCGTCGGGGAGGAAGTCGAGGCCGGTGCAGAAGAACAGGGCGTTGAAGCGGTTCTTGTAGGGGATCGTGAGCGTGTCCACGGTGAACGCGCCGCCCGCGGCCCCGCGCTCCAGCGCGGTCACTATGGGTTCGCCCCAGCGCTTCGCGCCGCCCTTCGTGAGCGCGCGCAGGTCCGGCGGCGCGGCCAGTGCCGCGAGTTCCTTGATGACCTTGTCGGCGTCCTTCGCGGCCACTTCCGCGACCCCGATCGCGAACCGCGTCGGCTTGTCGCCGCCCTCGACGGTTACGCCGACGCTCGCGCCGACGTTGAGCGTGACGTTTCCACCGTGACGCACCCACGCGAGCCGCACTCGCGCCCCAGTGCCCGACGAGACGACCGACAGTCCTTTCGCGTCGAACGTGGTGGAGTTGCCGCCGACGAGGTCGCAGAGGTAGCGCGTGGCCCGCGCCTCGCCTGCGGCCACTTCGAGCGCGGACTCGACGAACGTGTAGCCGGGCACGGTCACGAGCTGCGCGCTTTCGAGCACCTCGCGCTTGCCGACGGTGTACGCGAACACGGTGCGCTCGCCGTGCAGGTACAGACCCTGATACTTCGCCCAAGTCGAGGGCAGCGGGGCGGTGTGGCGCGCGACGCCGGTGTTCCACTTCCCCTGTGGGTCGGCCCACACCGGCCCCGCGGCCGTCGCGAAGATCAAGTCGCCCTTCGGCGTCGGCGTGTTGAGCAGCCCGAAGCGCCGGTCACTGTGGTGGAGGTAGCCCCCGGACCACGCGGCGCTGAGCGCGAGCGTGTTGCGGTCGAAGACCGCGCCGGCCTCGCCCTTCGCGCCCAGCCGCACCGCCGCGGCCTTGTACGCGATCTGGTTGGCCTTGCCGAGCGCGTAGCGGAACGTGCAGCCGAGGACCGGCCCGGTGTTCATCTCGCGGAACCGCGGGTCGATCCAGTCCTTATCGGTCATGCGCTCCCACGGCTCGCTCTTGCCGACCGGGCGCGGGGTCCAGTCGGCGAGCGACGGATCGGCACCGGGCGGCAGCCCCAACCCCGCGGGGCGCGGGGGCGGGGCGACCGGAAGTTCGGCGGGCGCGGCAAGAATGAGAAGTAGGAGCGGGGCGGGCAGCATTCGACACCGGAAATGTGAGAAAATCGGGTAACGTGGTCCGCTTCGGAAATCGGAGCACTCAGTTTCCGCACTCCCGCGGGAGTGGCAATGGGATTTTGATGAGATTCCTGTTGACAGTACGCGGGAAAATGGTGAAGATGTCTTGTGTGTGACAATATGCGCTCGCAGCATATCGCCACCGACGCGATCGCTCTCCCGAGTTCTCACGATATTCGCGTTTTTATCTCCTTCGGAGGTTGTCCTAATGTCCCGGTCCTTCTCCCGCTCGCGGCGTGGCTTCACGCTGATCGAGCTACTTGTGGTCATCGCGATCATCGCGATCCTGATCGGTCTGCTGTTGCCCGCGGTGCAAAAGGTCCGCGAGGCCGCCGCCCGCATGAGCTGCTCGAACAACCTCAAGCAGATCGGCGTGGCGTGCCACTCGTACAACGACGCCAACGGCGAACTTCCGCCGGCCATGCTCGTCGGGCGCGGGATCGGTTGGACCGACGAGAACAGGATCGGGCCGTCGTGGGCCGTTCTGATCCTGCCGTACATTGAGCAGGACAACCTGTACCGCCAATTCGTCGGCAGCATCACGAACTACCAGAACTTCTCGAAGAGCAACGCCACGGCCGGTGGGTTTAACGACCAAGGCTGGCGGAACATCCGCGGTAATCAGATCAAGACCTACATCTGCCCGTCAGAAGGGAACGCCCAAGTTCCTGGCAACCGTACCGGCGGGAACTGGGCGCGCGGGAACTACGGCGGCAACATGGGGCCCGGGGACCCGGGGCAAACTGCTTTCGGTGGGGCCGGCGGCAACTACAACGGCTGGGGCTCCTCGGGTGGCGTGCTGGTCATTAACGGCGGCGTGAACATGACGACGATGACCGGCGCGGACGGCACCTCGAACACGATTATGATCAACCACCTGCGCGCAGGCCCGGGTGCGCAGGACATGCGCGGGACGTGGGCCTTCGGTATGCCGGGCTGTAGCAGCACCGGTAACCACGCGGTCGGTGACACGTACTTTCCGAACGATACCGGCGGGAACGCGGACGACGTGCTCGGGTGCCTCAACCGCCCGGACATCGCGATGGGCTGCTGGGGTAGCGGGTACGGGCAGGGTCAGGCCCGCGCGAACCACGCCAACCAAGTTCTTGCGGGCATGGCCGACGGCAGCGTTCGCGGCGTCCGGAGCGGCATCTCGACGATGACGTGGTACCGCATGAACAGCCGGAACGACGGCGTGAACTGGGTCGACAACTGAATTCCGAACGTGACAGGTTCTGACACCCCGCTCGGCACACTCCGGGCGGGGTTTCTCGTCTCTATTCCTCGAGCCTGTTGTGCACTTTTCCTTGGTGTTTTCAGGCGTTTCCGCGTGCCACTGGGTCGGAAAAGCCCCTTGACAGCCAGAATGCCCCGAAAACGAGCGAAGAAGTGCATAACAGGCTCTAGGCGTGACCGGGAGAACTCTCGTGTCTGCAGAGCCGCCACCCCCGAACCCGCCGGCATCGCGCCACCGCCCTTGGGTAGCGGTTCTTGCCCTGTTGGTCGGGTTGGTCGCCGCAGTTGGCGCGACTCTCTGGTACACCTCGCGCCCCGATACCGCGCGCCCGGATGCCGCGCGCGACGACGCCTTGCGCGCCGCAAAAGAGGACAGATTCGTCCAAGCCGAACCCGGCTTGAAGGCGGCGCTCGCCCGGAAACCCGACGACGTCGAGGTGGTCGAGGCGCTCGCCCGCGGGCACTTGAAGGGCGAAACCGCGAACGCCGCGGAGCCGTACCTCGTGCGCTGGGTCGAGTTGTGCCCCGACGACCGCGAGGCGCGCCGGTTCTTGCACGAGTACTACCGTAAGGCACGGAAACTCGAACACGCCTACTCGCACGGGAAGAAGCTTCTCGAACTCGAACCCGCAGACACAAGGCTGCGAAACAATTTGATGGGTCAGGCGTTCTCGGTCGGAAGGTTCGACGAGTCCGAAGCGTACTGTCGGGAACTGCTCGCCACTCGACCGGGGGATCGCGACCTGCGGGCGATGTTGGCTGAGATCCGGCGTGCCCGTGGCGATTTGGCCGGTGCGGCAACTGTTCTAGATCAGCTGATCACCGACCTGCCCGGTTACACCCCGGCGCTGCTGTCGCGTGCGGTGATTTTCCTTGAGTCGGGACACGCCGAGCGCGCGATCCCGCTGTTGCGCGATATCCTGAGAACCGATAATCAGCGCCAGCGCGTCGCCGGGTATCACCTCGCGGTGGCTCTCGAGCGCGTCGGCGACACGGACGAGGCCAAGCGCGTCACCGCTGAGGTGCGCCGGCTGCAAGACGTGGCGAACACGGAGGAGGCGCTCCGCAACCAGCCCGACAACCTCGAACTCGCGGCCCGGCTGGGCGACGAACTGCTGACCGCCGGTCACACCGCGGACGGGCTAAAGTTCCTCGGTGCGGTGCTCGCCCGTGCCCCGGACTTTGCGCCCGCGCACCGCGCGCTCGCGACCCACTACGAGCGCGCCGGCGACCCTGCGCGCGCCGCCGACCACCGCCGGCGCGCCGGCAACTGAACCCCAACGACACCATGCCGAACGCGCTCCGCCGGGTTGTTGTCATCGCGTGCGCCGTGTGCGCGGCCGCGCTCGTCGGCGCGTGCGGCGGGCCGCCCCCCGCGCCCGCCCCCGACCCGCCCGCGCCGGCACCCGCGGAGTTGAAGCCGACCGCCGGCTACCCGTGGTTCGAGGACGCGACCGCCGCCGCGAAGATCGACTTCACCCACTTCGACAGTGTGACCGACCGGCACACGATCCTCGAGACGATGGGCGGCGGGCTGGCGTGGATCGATTACGATGCCGACGGGTGGCCCGACCTGTTCTGCGTTCAGAGCGGCCCGCTCCGCCCCGCCGGGCACAAGGGGCCGCTGCCCACCCACAAGTTGTATCGGAATAACCGCGACGGCACGTTCACCGACGTGACCGCGCGCGTCGGGCTGGACAAGAGCGGGTACGGCATGGGGGCCGCCGTCGGGGACTACGATAACGACGGGTTCGACGACCTCGCGGTCACGTACTTCGGCGGCCTCTCGATCTTCCACAACGTCGCGGACCCGGCCGCCCCCGGCGGGCGGCGGTTCGCCGACGTGACCGCGGCGGCCAAAGTGAGCAACCCGCACTGGGGCACGAGCTGCGCGTGGGGTGACCTGCACGGCACCGGCCGCCTCGACCTGTACGTGTGCAACTATGTGGTCGTCGATCTGGACAACTACAAGTCGTGCGAGAACGTCGCGAAGAAGGAGTACTACATCTGCCCGCCCACGGTGTTCCCCCGTCGGGCGCACGCCCTGTTCCGCAACAACGGCGACGGCACGTTCACAGACGTGACCGCCGAGTCGGGCGTCGGGGCCGCCGTGCCCGGGGGCGGGTTAGCCGTAACCGTCGTCGATCTCGACGGCGACGGCAAACAGGACGTGTACGCGGTCAACGACCTCGGCCAAGCCTACGTGTTCAAGAACCTCGGCGGGGGCAAGTTCACCGACGTCGGCGCGCGGAGCGGCGCGGGTCTGGACATGAACGGTCGGTTCATGGCCGGAATGGGCATCGCGGTCGGCGACTTCGACGGGTCCGGCCGCCCGTCACTCGTGGTCAGTAACTACCAAGACGAACCGACGATGGTGTTCCGCAACACGGGCGGGTTCGCGTTCCAAGAGTGGAGTCACCCGTCGGGCATCGGCCCCGCCACGCGTAAGACCCTCGGGTTCGGGATCGAGCAGTTCGACGCCGACCTCGACGGGCACCTCGACGTCGCCGCGGCCAACGGCCACGTGTACCGCAACGCGCAGGCGATCTACGGCTTCCCGCAGGGGCAGCAGGCGCAACTGTTCCTCGGCGACGGCGCGTGCCGGTTCCGCGAGGTGTCCGACAAAGCCGGCAGTTACTTTCGCGAGAAGCTGATCGGCCGCGGACTGGCGGTCGCGGACTACAACAACGACGGCCGCGTGGACCTCGCGTTCGGGCACAACTCAGGCCCCACGAAGCTCCTCAAGAACGCGACCGAGACCGCGAACACGTGGGTGCGTCTCGAACTGGTTGGCAACGGAAAGACGAGCAACCGGAACGCGGTCGGCGCGCGCATCGAAGTCGAAGCCGCCGGGCGCAAGCTCGTGCGGTTCGTGTCCGGCGGCGGCAGCTACCTTTCGGCCAGCGACCGCCGACTGGTGATCGGACTGGGCACCGCGCCCGCGCTGGAGCGCCTCACGGTCGTCTGGCCTGACGGCACGCGCGAGGCGTTTCGCGGGGCCGCACCGGGCCGCGGGTGGCGGCTCGCACAGGGCACCGGTATCGTGACAGCATGCCCTTAGCTACTGCCGTCAGGTTCGTATAACAGCCACTACCACCTTCTTGGAGGACAAATGATGACGCGCCGACTCTCACAACTCGCCATGGGCCTCGTGTTCGCGAGCGCGGCGCTCGGCTGCGGGGCCGCGGGTGTAGAAGTAGACGGGAAACTGACCAACGGGGCCGCCGCGTACTCGCTCGCCGAAAACGAAACGATAACCGTTACACTGATCGGCGAAGCAGGGCAGATGGGGACGGCAGAGGTTCAAAAGGACGGGAGCTTCGTCGTCAAAGACGGGACCGGGAAGCCGCTCAAGCCCGGAAAATACAAGATCACCATCGTCCACTACGTGATGCCAAAAACGAAAGCGAAAGACGGGTCGCCGCCGATGCCGACGACCAAAGAAACGGGTGAGACCGTGGATGTCAGCGCGTCGAACAAATCGATCACTATCGACATGGCAAAATATAAGTAGCCCGGGCTGCAACCCGTCGCGGTCACTTCTTCAGCCGGGCGCGCGCCGCGCGTGCGTCCGGCGCGACCTCGAACCCGTACTCGCCCTGCGCCATCTTGTCCAACAGCGCGCGGGCGTCCTCGGTGTCGGCGCGCTCCAACACGCGCACCACGCGGGCCAACCGCCCGGCGGTGCCCACCGGAGCCGCCCCCCCGGTCATCCGCCGCAGCACCAGCTTCGCACGGTAACCGACTTCTGGGTTCGGCGCGTTGTCCGCCAGTTCCTTCACGGCTTCCTGCGCGATCGCGCCCATCTTCACCAACTCGTCGGTCGCGCGGTCGCGCACCTCAAAGCTGTCGGCGTCCAGCTCTTTCAGGAGTTTGTTGACGCGCGCGAGCGCGTCCTTATCCACCGCGATCTTGCCGAGCTTCTCCCCGATGTACGCCACCTGATCGGGCGCGGCGGCGAGGAACGCGCGGATCGCCGCGGTCGCCTTCGCGCGCTCGGTGCCGAGCAGCGCGTCCCAGTGGGCGTCGCGCTCCGCCCCGGCCAGTGCCTTCTCCGGCTTGGTCCGGCCGAGCGCCGTGTCGGTCGCCTTGTCGAGGTCCGCGACCGAGCGCCCCAGCATCATGTGATCGAACAGGCCCGCGGTGCCGTCGAGCGGCGAGAGCGCAAACCCGGTCAGGGTGATCTCGCCCCAGTCCTTGAACAGGTCGCGCGTCACCACCTCCCACTCGCCCGGCAGTTTCGGGTTGACCTGCGTGGACGGCTGCCATCCGAACACGTTGTTGCCCGCGTGGTAGCGGAACGCCCACGACTTTGCCGGGTCGTGGAACTGCACCACGATGCCGGTGCCGCCGAGTTTCTTCCACGCGAACCGCAGGAAACGGAACTCGCCCGCCTTCTCGGGCTTCTCGACGATCTTGAACGCCCACCCGGGGATGTGTGAGCGGTACTTCTGCATCGGGGTGACGCGCGCGGCCTCGACCCCGGCGAACACGTCGCGGTCCTCGCGCGCGACGGTGCCGGCCTCGCCGCCACCGTCGTTCACCAGCACCGGGAACAACGGCTCGATGCCCTCGTCGAGTAGCTCGATGACCGCGCCGTCGGCCTTCGGGGCCTTGTAGTTGCCGTCGCCGGCGAAACCGGGTTGGAACCCCGGCGGCGGCACCGGCCCGGCGACGGGCGGCGGGATGCGGACGGGCTTGTCGCGCCCGACCGCCGCAACAGTGACCGCGAGCGCGCACAGCAGAACCCACGCGAGACGCATCGACCGCCCTCCGGTAAGAGCCACGGAGCGATTATGCGACACGCGGGCGGGGAAGGGGAGTGCAATCGCCGCGCGGGAGAAGGGTTGTTACGCGAGTCGCCCGCGCAACGGCCGGCGCACGCTGCGGGCGTGTGTGACGGACAGGACGAGCACCTCGGCCGCCGTGACCTCGTACACCGCGACGTACTCGCAGATACCGACCTCCGCCCGCCGCACCTCGCGCCCGCGCCGCTCACGCGGCCGTACATTTGCGGGTGCGCGGTCAGCTCAGCAATACGGTCATCGACGGCTGCGAAGAATTGCGTACCGAGGCCGGGCGCGCGCCGTTCGTAGGAGTCGGTGGCCTCGATCACTGCGGCCCGCGCTGCACACGCAGGCAGTCACGAGTTGGTCCCGGTCGCGGCTTCGCTCATGGCGCGCTCCCTACAGCGTCGGGCCGATGCTCCACGGGGCGAACTCCTCTTCGCCCACGCCGTTCAGTTCGCTCTTGGTGTGCTCGCCGCTGGCGACCGCGAGCACCTTCTCGAAGATCTCCTTGCCGACCTCTTCGACCGGGACGCCGTCCAGAATCTTGCCGGCGTCGATGTCCATGTCGCCGATCATGTGGGTGTACAGCGGGGTGTTGGTGGCGACCTTCAGGCACGGCGTGGGCTTGCACCCGAACACGCTGCCGCGGCCCGTGGTGAACACGCACACGTTCGCTCCGCCGGCCACGATGCCGGTCATGCTGACCGGGTCGTAGCCCGGCGTGTCCATGACCACGAACCCCTTCGCCGTGACCGGCTCCGCGTAGCGGTACACGTCCACCATCGCGGTCGTGCCGGCCTTCGCGATCGCGCCGAGCGACTTCTCGTAAATGGTCGTCAGGCCGCCTTCCTTGTTCCCCGGCGACGGGTTGTTGTTGATCTCCGCCCCGAACATCGACGTGTACCACTCCCACCACTTGATGCGCTCGACGAGCTTTTCGCCCACGTCTTTGCTCACGGCGCGGCGAGTGAGGACGTGTTCTGCGCCGTAAATCTCTGGGGTCTCGCCGAGGACGCTGGCGCCGCCCTGCTGAACCATGAGGTCGCTGCACACGCCCAGCGCCGGGTTCGCGGTCACGCCACTATTTCCATCCGAGCCGCCGCAGTTCGTACCGAGAATGATGTGCTTGGCGGGCAGTTGAACGCGGCGCACGTCGTTGACGCGCGGGAGCATCTCGGCCACGGCCTTCACCCCGGCCTCGACGGTCTTGCCGATGCCGCCGCACTCCTGAATCGACAGCGCGAGTGGCGTGCCCTTCTTCCCGTCGAGCTGAATCAGGTTCAGTTTCTCGTTCTCGATAAGGTGTGAGGCCTGCACGATCTCGCAGCCGAGGCCCACGAGCAGGTACGCGGCCACGTTCGGGTGGCGTGCGAACCCCGCGAGCGTGCGGTCGAGTTGTTGGTGGTCCGGGCCGTCGTACTGCATTCCGCACCCCTGCCGGTGGACGATGGCGACGACGCCGTCCACGTTGGGGTAGTCCTTCATCAGCCCGAGCGCGCGGACGCGGTCGGCGATGTACTTGCTGGTGCTCGCGGAACAGTTTACTGTACTAATGATCGCTAGGTAGTTTCGCGTGCCGTAGCGCTGGTGCGGGGCCTTCGTCGCGCCGCGGTCGTAGCCCATGAACGTGCGGTACTCGGCCGGGGGCGGGAGCGGCGCGGGCACTTGGGTGGCGTGCGCGTAGTCGCGCTCGAACGAACCCGCGGTGACGTTGTGGACGTGAACGTGGTCGCCGACGCCGATCGCGCGCGCGGCGAACCCGATGATCTGGCCGTACTTCCGGACCGGGTCTCCATCACGGATGTTCACTAATGCAAACTTGTGACCCATGCCGACGCCCTTGGGCACGGCGAACGCGCCGCCGTCAAAGGCGAACGTGGTGCCCGCGGGTATCGGCCGGCGCGCCACCGCGACGTTGTCTTGTGGCCGGAGGTGAACGGCGAAGGTGCGGAGCGGGACGGCGGCGGCCATGACAGTCATCCTTCGGAGAGCCGACTCGATCAAGGCTTTTATACCACGCGCGCCGCCCGCGCGTGCGGAAATCTTTGCGCCCCCTGAGATAGGACGTGTACAAAAATCTATTTTGCGTCGATTGGGATCACGAGGTCCGTGACGCCGCCCTCGGGCACGGTCACGTCTTTAATGGCGACCTCCTTGCCGTCCATGCTGGGTGCGCCGGCTCCGGGCGGGCCCCCGCGCGGCGGGCCTTTGCCGCCGGCCCCCTCGCCCGCGGCCCCGACCAGTACCGTCACCTTGTACTGACCGGCCGGGATGCCCTTGTTGGCTTTGCCGGGCACGTCGAACGTGGCGTCGTCGGCGCTCACGGTCGCGTAGTAGTAGGCGTCTTCGCCGACCGGCACCTCCCCGGCGCGCGCGAACTTCACCCGGATGCCGGGGTCGCCCGG
>VGZJ01000040.1 GCA_016872595.1 Planctomycetota bacterium | reverse complement strand
CGCCCGCGGGCGCGGGCCGCGTGCCGGGCGCGTGGCGCGTCGCCCCGCTCATCCAGTGGGCCGACTGCGAGCGCCGTGTTGCCGCGGTGCCGCTGCCGCGCCCGGACGTGATCGTCGGCAGCCCGGTGTTCGCGCTCCGCGCGCTCGCCCGCCGGTTCCCCAACGTTCCCCGAATCTATCTGCCGCACGCCCGCATCGCGCCCGTCGAGGTGCGCGACGCGCTCGCCCCGCGCTCTGCCCTCTTGGGCCGCACCGGGTTCGCGGTGTACCGCCGGTTGGAGCGCTGGGCGCTGTTACACTCCGCGGCCACGGTGCGCTTCACCGCGGGCAACGCCGACCTGCTGCGCGACTTCTACGACCTGCCCGCGCGCGCGCGCTTCGAGATCGTCCCGCAAGCGGTGGCGTTCCCCGAAGACGGCACGCGTGACCCCGGCCCGGTGCCGCGCGTACTGTTCGTCGGCCGGTTGGTCGCGTCGAAGAACGTCGCGCTTCTGCTCGACGCCCTGCGCGACGCGGCCGACCTGCCGTGGGCGCTGGACATCGTCGGCGACGGCCCGGAGCGCGCCGCGCTCGAAGTCCGTGCCGCACAAGCCGGCCTCGCCGGGCGCGTCACGTTCCACGGCCAGCGCGACGACGTCGGCCCGTTCTACCGCGCCGCGAGCCTGTTCGCGTTCCCGTCGAAGCTCGAAAACGTCAGCCTCGTCGTGCTGGAAGCGATGGCGCACGGCGTGCCGCCGCTGGTGGTGCGAACCGGCGGCGCGTACCAGAACGCGCACCACGAGATCATCACCGACGGGCGCGACGGCCTCGTCGCGGACGGCGACGCCGGGTTCCGCGCGACCCTGCGCGCGGCGCTGCAAGACCCGGCGCGGCTCGCGCCGCTCGGCCCCGCGGCCCGCGCCACCGTCGCCCGCGGGCACACGTGGACGGCGGCCCTCGACCGCTGGGACGCGCTGCTCGCGAGCGTCGCGCCGGCGCGCGTTCCGGCGCCAGCGCGGGGCGCGCCGAACGTGTGGATCGTGCCCGTCAACTACAACGGCACCGACGACACCCGCAAGTGCCTGCGCTCGCTCGACGCGCTCGCGCCGCGCGCCAACGTCGTCCTCGTCGATAACGCCTCGCGCCCGGACCCGTGCGAAGCGCTGCGCGCCGAGTTCCCGTGGGTTCACGTCGTTCGCAACGACGCGAACCTCGGTTGGTCCGGCGGGAACAACACCGGCATCCGCTACGCGCTGGCGCGCGGCGCGACGCACGTTCTGCTGCTGAACAACGACACGACCGTTGCGCCGGACATCGTGGCGCGGCTGCTCGCGGCGTTCGCCGCGCACCCGCGGTTCGGGGTGATCGGCCCGGTGATCCGCTACATGGACGAGCCGGCCGTGGTGATGACCGACGGCGTGACGTTCGCGCCGCCGGGCTTCCCGGGGTTCTTTCGGCGGCGCGAAGTTCCCGAGCGCGCGGCCGACCCGCCCGCGGTGGACGGCACCGACATCGTGAACGGTTGCTGCATGATGATCCGCGCCGACGTGTTCGCGCGCGTCGGGCTGATCGACGACCGCTTCTTCCTGATCCACGAGGAAGCCGACTTCTGCCTGCGTGCGGCCCGCGCCGGGTTCGCGTGCGGGGTGCTGGCCGAACCGCTGGTGTGGCACAAGGGTTCGACCAGCTTCAAGCGCGAGGGCCGGAGCTGGCAGCGGTACTACGACACGCGGAACCTCGCGCTGCTGCTGCGCCGGCACCGCCGCGCGGGCGCGCTCTCGGCCTACGCGACGTACCTGCGCTACGCCTACCACCGCTACTGTCACGAGCGCGAGGCGAACCAGCCGGCCGCGGCCGACGCGGTGCTGGAGGGACTGATCGACGCCGCCGCGCGGCGCACCGGCCCGTACCCCAAGCGCCGCCGCTGGGCCGTGCCCCTGCTGCGCGGGCTGTTCGAGCTTGCTCGTAGAACGAAGCGGAAAGCCAACTGACTTCGAGCCGCTTGCGGCTTCGCGAGCGGTTTCCGGGACACACCATGCGCCTCCTATTCGTCAAAGACTCGCTGGCGTGGCCGCGGTCGAGCGGGCACGACGTTCACTGCTTCCACATGATGCAGGCGCTCACGCGCCTCGGGCACGAGGTCGGGCTGCTGACCGCGGGCGCGCCCGCGCCGGAAGCAATCGCCGGGCTGCCGCTGGCACTGGCGCGCACGTTCCCCGCTCGCGGCGAACCCCCGGTCGGACCGGAGCCGCAGTTCCGCTGGTTGCAGCGCAAGTTTCAGGGCTATTGGGGCATCGACGAGAACCGCATCCGCGCGGTCGGCCAAACGGCCATCGACATGAGCGCCGACGGCGTCGTTGTGGTGGGGCTGAACGTGCTGCCGTACCTCGGCGCGGTGCGCGACCGGCTCCGCATCTGGTACGCCGCGGACGAGTGGTTCTGGCACCACGCCTCGCAGGTGCGCGCGTTCAAGCCGCGCACGTGGGGCGAGATGAAACAGGCCGCGATCAAGGGGCTGTACGAGCGCGCGTACCGCACGATGCTGGACCGCGTGTGGGTGGTCACGGACGCCGACCGCCGCGCGATGCGCTGGGTCGCCGGCGTGCGCGGCATCGACGTGGTGCCCAACGGCGTGGACGGCGCGCACTTCGCGCCGGTCGCCGCGGCACAGCGCCCGCGCAGTTGCACGTTCTGGGGCCGGCTCGACTTCGGCCCCAACGTGCAGGCGCTCGAATGGTTCTGCGGGCGCGTGTGGCCGCGCGTGCGGGCGAAGTTCCCGGACGCAACGTTCACCGTGTACGGGTTCGCGCCGACGCCCGCCGTGCGCGCGCTCGTCGGCCGCGACGGGATCGAACTAGTCCCGGACCTGCCGGACCTGCGCGCCGCGGTCGCGGGCCACGAGGTGGTGGCGTTCCCGTTCGTCAGCGGCGGCGGGATCAAGAACAAGTTTCTGGAAGCGGCGGCAATGGGGAAGGCGGTCGTGTGCTCGCCGGTGGCGCTGAACGGGCTACGCGCGCCGCGCGACGGCGGCGCGACGGTGGCGAAGTCGCCGGACGAGTGGGCCGCGGCGCTGGGGCTGCTGTGGACCGACGCGACGAAGCGCGCCGCCTCGGGCGAACTGGCGCGGCGCTGGGTGCTGGCGCACCACAGTTGGGACGCCGCCGCGCGCACGGCCGCGGACGGACTCATCGCGGCCCGGCGGGCTTAGCCTTCGGGTTTGCCGAAGTCGATGACGAGTTCGTTGGGGCCGGGTTGCAACTCGCGGCGCACCGGCGACACGCCCTCGCCGAACTTCTTGAGTTGCTCCTTCAACTTCCCCTGCGCCTGAATCGAAATCTGGTACTTGCCCGGCGGGAGTTGCCCCCCACTGGCGAGCATCTCGAACGTGCCGTCTTCGTTGATCACGGCGGTGAACGCCTTGGACGGGTCCGGTGTGCCCTCGGCGCTGAGCGGGGTGAAGATCACACCGGCGGAGGCGAGAGGGAACGTCATGGGCTGGTCGTTGGTGACCAGTTTGCCCTTCACTTTGGCGAGTTTCGGGCCGCCGCACCCGCCGGCCGTGAGGCCGACGAGCGCGACGAACAGCAGCGCGCGGCGCATGGCCCCTCCGGTTAGAAGTCGGTGCCGTTGGGCTGGCCATCGTTGCGGCTGTGGAGCTTGAACCACGACTGCTGGGAGATGCTGTTCGAGATGAACCGCACGCTCCCGTCGGCGAGGGCAACGTTCACACCGTTGGTGTGCTTGCTCTTGGCCGTGACCTGCCAACTGTTGCACCCGCAGCAGCCCATGCCGATACTCGGGTTGTCTTGGCACCCTTGGATGTCGTCCCAGCCCGAGTGCGAGACGTTCGGGGTCGGGGTGTCGATGCGCCCGTTGCCGGCGGAGATGCTGGCCCCGGCCTGTCCCATCGCCCACGTGCCGCGGATGTCGTTGGCGTTCCACCCGATGCGCAGTTCGTCGAACATGATCGTGTTCGCGGTGCCGTCGGCGAAGTGTTCGAGGCGCAGCCCGCCGGTAGTTTGTGGGTTGTTGATGACCAGCGCGCCGCCACCGTTCCACCCGTTCGTCCACGACGGGTAGTACTCTTGGGCAAACCCGCTGGGGTTGTTGTCCTGCCACCGCCCGCTGTTGCGGTTCGCCACCGCGACCCCGCCGGAACCGCCCCAGCGCATGCCCGGCCCCTCGTTCGCGCCGTAGTTGCCGCGTGCCCACCCGCCGCCGGCCCGGGCCGTCGCCACCTGCGCGCCGCTGTCCGACGGGCACAGGTACGTTTTGATCTGAACCCCGCGCATCCCGCGCCAGCCGCTGTCACCGTTCACGGGGTAGTTCTGAATGCTGGTCGCGTACTGCTGGTACAGGTTCCCTTGTTCGATGTACGGGAGGATCAGCACGGCCCAGTTCGGCCCGAAGTTCAGGTTGTAGTTGTCGATGTTGCTCACGTTCGGGTGCATGAGCGTGGACGACGGGAGCGCGCCGACCGCGTCTTGGAAGCTGTGGCACGCGATGGCCAACTGCTTCATGTTGTTGCTGCACGACATGCGAGCCGCGGCCTCGCGCACCTTTTGCACCGCGGGCAACAGCAGACCGATCAGGATCGCGATGATCGCGATCACGACTAACAACTCGATCAGCGTAAACGCCGACCGGCGCTTGGGAGAGAACATGACGGACCTCGAACGAAGGGGAGAAATGAACGAGTCGCCATCGCTGAGAATACTCTCACCGGGGGCGACTGCCAAGACGATTCGCCCAGTTCCGCACTAACACCGCGCGCCTTGTGTAGCACAGACGGGCAGTGTCTCAGTTTGGCTCACTGCCGGCTCGATTACGGGCTGCAACAGCCAAACGGAGACACTACCCCCCCTAGGGTGGGAGGTGGGTTTCTTCGCGCCGCCTTTGCCCTTAGATATAACACCTTCTCCCACTACTCATGTCGGGTCGTTTCATGCGCTGGCCCGTGGTTCGGTTGATCGCCGCGCGCGAGGTGCGCGACCAGTTGCGCGACCGGCGCACGCTGTTCCTCATCCTCGGCCTGCCGGTGCTCATGTACCCGCTGTTCGTCGGGGTCGGCGTGCTGTTCGTGACCGCGGTGAAGGAAAAGAGGCTGGTCGTGGGCATCGCCGGGGCGGAGCACCTGCCGCAACCGCAACCGGACCTGAGCGCCGCGCTCGGCGGGCCGGGCGAGGTCGCGCGCCGGGCGCGCGTGTACCCGTCGCTGCTCGATGAAAACGGCGCGCTGCCCGCCCGCTACAACGCCGAGGCGCTCGATTCGGCCCCGCTCGTCGTGAAGCGCCTCGACACCGCGGACGAGGGCGCGCTTACGAAAATGCTGGCCGCGCGCGAGGTAGACGCGATCATTCTGATCGAACCCGGCACCGCCGCGAAGCTGGAGGCCGACGGCGACGCGCGCCCCGTCGTGCGCGTGCTCGGGCGCGACGGCGAGGAGAACTCCAAGCTCGCGGTGCAGCGCGCCACCAGCGTCCTCGCGCGCTGGACCGCCGACGTGAAGGCCGCCCGGTTCGCCCGCGCCGGCAAGCGCCCGGACTTCGACCGCCCCGTCGAGGTGCGCGATCCACAATCCGAGAAGTCCGGCGACAAGAAGGTCGCGGACGAGCTGCGCGACATGCTCGTGAAGGTCATCCCGTTCCTGCTGGTGATGTGGATGCTCACCGGGGCGATATACCCGGCCATCGACATGACCGCGGGCGAGAAGGAGCGCGGCACGATGGAAACGCTGCTCATCAGCCCGGCCGAGCGCGCCGAGATCGTGGCCGGGAAGTTCCTCGCGACCACCGCGTTCGGGTTCGGCACGGCCCTGTGGAACGTGTTCCTCATGGTGATCGCGGTGATCGTCGCGCCGCTGCTCGCGCCGTCGTTCGGGGGCGGGCTGCTGTCGCTGCCGGGGTTGCTGGCGTGCGTGCTGGCCGCGGTGCCGCTGGCGATGCTGTTCGCCGCCCTCGCGCTGGCGCTGGGCATCTTCGCCCGCAGCACCAAGGAGGGCAACTACTACATGGTGCCGCTGTTCTTCGTGGTGCTCCCGCTGGCGTACTGGAGCATGACGCCCGGCATGGAGCTGAACGGGCGGACGAGCTGGCTGCCGCTGGCGAACGCGCTGCTGCTGCAACAGCGGCTGATGTCGGTGCGCCCGGACCCGTTCCCGTGGCAGCACGTCCCGGCGGTGTTCGGCTCGCTGGCCTTTTGCGTGGCGCTGGCGCTGTGGGCCGCGGCGCACCAGTTCCGGCGCGAAGGCGTGTTGTTCCGCGACGCGCAGGGCGGCGCGCGCAAGTGGTCCCTGTTCGGCCGCAAGTGACCCGCACCGCGCGGTACAATCGACCCGATTGCGAACCGTGCCACCGGCTATCGAGGTGTCGCGAATGCCCATTGCCCACACCACCTACACGGCCAAGATCGAACTAGCGGTTCCGTGTCTGGTTCACTGCAAGAACTGCGACTGTCGGTTCGTCTACGAGCGCCAGTTTTCCGGCGCGGGGCGCGCCGACACGCTCTGGTCCGGCAGTGACGATCGCACCCGGCAAACCGCGGAAGCGCAGGCCCGCGACGACCTTGTCGAGATGCTCTCGCACATTGACATCTACGACCCCGTTCCGTGCCCGCAGTGCTTCCACTACCAACCGTACATGTTCGCGCAGGTCGGGTATGGGCGGTACGATAACCTCGGTTGCGTCTGTTATCCGCTGATCGTTCTCGGCGTGCTGCTGGTCGTCGGCGCGATCGGGTACGCGGTGCTCGGTAGCGCCGCCACGGTTGCCTACGTGCTGGCTACGAGCGGCGTCGTGTCTTGGCTGGTCGGGTGGGCGCTCCTGCAACGGCTCCACCGACTGGTCAAGGCGTACGACCCGAACGAGGAGCGCCCGCTCGACGAGCGGAAGCACATCGCCGGCGCGCGCGCGATCGTGCTCGCCGACTACGACGCGCGGCAGGCACGGCGTGTCAGCGAAGCGTACCGGGCGCGCGGCCCGGACCACGGGGATCGGGAGGGGTTCGTAACCGAGTGGTGGCTCCCCTCGGCGGTGTTTCTGAACGGCGGCATCTTCACGGTCGCTTTCTCCGACTCTGAGCTCTTCACAGTTCGGGTGTCCGACGAAGCCGAACAGGGCGACGTTGTGGACGCGCGCCCCACGAACCCGCGCACGGGCCCGTTCCGGTTACGGCTGTTAGAAATGCGCGTTCACCCCGAAGAGATGCGGCTGGATTGACCCATGAAGGCCGACAACCACTACGAGGCGGCGTTCGACGCCTACCTGCGCGAGCGGGGCGCGGCGGTCGTGCCCGTGGTGGAGGGGCGGCGCAGCTACCTCGACCCCGGCGAGGTGAAGTCGCCGGACTTCCTCGTCGTCGCGCCCGGCGGGGCGAAACTGGTCGTGGACGTGAAGGGCCGCAAGTTCCCCGGCACCGGCAAGGGCGGGAAGCCGCGAACCGTGTGGCACAACTGGTGCGAGCGCGAGGACGTCGTCAGCCTCGCGCGCTGGGCCGACCGCCTCGGCCCGGACTTCCGCCCGATCCTCGCGTTCGTGTACGATCTGGCGCTCGACGTGGTGCTGCCGCCGGACACGCCGGACGTGTTCGCGTTCCGCGGGCGCGTGTACCTGCTCCGCGCGGTGGACGCCGGGGCGTACGCGGCGCGCATGCGCACCCGCAGCCCGCGCTGGCGCACCGTTCACCTGAGCGCCGCCGACTTCCGCGCGCTGGTGAAGCCGGTCGCGCACGTCCTCGGTGCCGCCCCAAACGTGGTAGAATCGGGGACATGAAGCCTCTCAAGATCGGGATCGTGGCCGAATCGACCGGGCTGAGCGTGCGGCAGGCGCTCATCGCCGCGGCACGCATGGGCGCGCGCGGCGTGCAGGTGAGCGCCGTGGGCGACCTCGCCCCGGACGCGCTCACCGCCACCGGGCGGCGCGACTTCCGCACGCTGCTGCGCTCGTTCGACCTCGAACTCGCGGCGCTGAACGTGCCCACGCGCCGCGGGCTGGACGTGGCCGCGGACCTGCAACCGCGGATCGAGCGGGTGCGCAAGGCCATGCAACTCGCCGTCGATCTCGGCGCGCGCCGGGCCGTTGTCCCGCTGCCGAAGTTGGCCGACGAGCCCGCCGACACCGGCGCGACGCGCGAACTGCACCTGCACGACGCCCTCGGCGCGATCGGCACCTTCGGCGACCGCATCGGGTGTTGCGCCGCTTTGGAACTGGGCTTCGACACGGGCGCGCGGGTGAAGGCGTTCCTCGCGCCGTTCGCCAGCGGCTCGCTCAAGGTCACGTTCGACCCCGCGAACCTGCTGCTGCACGGGCACGATCCGCTGGCGAACCTGCCGCCACTCGCGGGGTTGGTGGCGCACGTCCACGCCCGCGACGCGCGCTCGGGCGGGCTGAGCCGCGGGCTACAGGAAGTGCCCGTCGGGGCCGGCGACGTCGACTGGATGGCCCTCACCGCGACCCTCCAAGTGCTGGAGTTCGACGGGTTTATGGTGGTCGAGCGCGAAGAGGGCGACACCAAACTCGCCGACGTGACCAGCGGCGTCAAGTTCCTCCAACGGTTCGCCCCGCCCGTGTGACCGAACTTTCGCGCAGCACCGCGCCCGTCGCGCGGGGTTGCATCCCGGTAGCCCCGTCCGTTCCCCCGACTCGCGAGGTCCCCATGTCCCGGTTCGTCGTGTGTGCCGCACTGTTCGCCGTGTCGTGCCTGCTCGTCACCCAGCGCGCCGCCCCGCTCGGCGCGCAAGACAAGAAGGACAAGAAGGAGACCGCACTCGAAAAGCAGATCAACGCGCTGAAGGCCGAGAACGCACAGAACGAGCGGCAGATCGCTGCCCTCAAGAACGACGTGAACGCGCTCAAGGTCATCGGCACCCGGCTGCAAGGGGAGAACAACCGGCTGGAGGCGCTGCTGAAGAAGGAACAGGCCGAGAACAACCGGCTCGAAGCACTGCTGAAGAAGGAGAAGGGCGGCGACGCGAAGGACGACAAGACCATCAAGGCGCTGCAAACCACTATCGACGGCTACCGCGGGGCCGGGCTGGTTCACGTCGTCGTTCTGAAACTGAAGTCCGATTCGCCCAGCACGGAACCGCAGTCGGTGATCGACGACACGTACTCGCAACTGTCGAAGATCAAGACCGTGCGCGGGGTGTGGGCCGGGAAGCCGGTCGCGACCGCGAAGGCCACGCCCGACGCCGCCACCGACTACACCGTCGCGCTGGTGTTCGTGTTCGACGACTCCGCCGGCCTGAAGGCGTACCTGAAGGACCCGATCCACGACAAGTTCGCGGAGAAGCACCTCAAGAAATGGGAAACGCCCGTGGTGTACGACTTCGAACCGAAGCGCTACACCGCCCCGTAAGTAGACGTGGGGTGCGGTCAGAGGTTGCCGGTGGGCGTCGCCCATTCCGACCTCTGACTACTGCCGGCTGCGGCTCTTCGCGACCTCGACAAGTTGTCGAAGCGGCTCGCCGGCTGAGCGCGCGCCGTTACGAGATTTCCCTTTCTCTTCTTCTTCATCTTTGGGTATCCTCTCTCACGACTCGCTCATTTCGGTTCCGTTCGCGGAGACTTCGTCCATGTCGCGCTCGCCCGCGGTATGGGGCTTTGTGGCGCTGTGCGCTCTCGCGCCGCGCGCCGCCGCCCAAGACCGCTACGAACCCGTTCTCACCGGCCTCTCGGCCCGGTGCATCGGCCCGGCCAACATGGGGGGCCGCGTCACCGAACTCGCGGTCGTCGAGAGCGACCCGAACACGTACTACGTCGCCGCAGCCGGCGGCGGGGTGTGGAAGACCGCCGACGGCGGGGCCACCTTCAAGCCGATCTTCGACGACCAACCGACGCAGTGCGTCGGCGCGGTCGCGGTGTGTCAGGGGAAGCCGGACGTGGTGTACGTCGGCACCGGCGAGGCCAACCCGCGGAACTCGGTGAGCTGGGGCGCGGGCGTGTTCCGCTCCGCCGACGGCGGCAAGACGTGGCGCAACTGCGGACTCGCCGACACCCACCACATCGGCCGCATCGCCGTTCACCCCACGAACCCGGACGTCGCCTACGTCGCGGCGCTCGGTCACGTCTGGGGGCCGAACAAGGAGCGCGGCCTGTACAAGACCGCCGACGGCGGGAAGACGTGGCAGCACGTCAAGTACATCGACGAGAACACCGGGTTCGTGGACGTGCAGATGGACCCTAGTGAACCGGACACGCTGTACGCGGCGGCGTGGTCGGTGCGGCGCGACGCCTTCTCCGGCGGCAGCCCGCGCACACAGACGAGCGCCACCGGCGGCCTGTTCAAGACCACCGACGGCGGCAAGACGTGGGAGCAGATGAAGGGCGGGCTGCCGGAGAAGGCGGCCTACGGGCGCAGCGGCTTGGCCGTGTACCGCAAGAACCCGAAGGTCGTTTACGCTATCGTCCACACCAGCGAATCCGTGATCCCGCCGGCCAACGCCAACGCGGGACAGGCCGCGACGCCGCTCACGAAGGACGGCAAGCCGGGCACGCCGGGGAAGCCCGAAACCGGCGGCGTGTTCCGCTCCGAAGACAGCGGTAAGACGTGGACGAAGGTGAACGACATCGTCCCGCGGCCGTTCTACTACGGCCAAGTCCGCATCGACCCGAGCGACGACCAGCGCGTGTACGTGCTCGGCGTCCCGCTCTCGGCGTCCGCGGACGGCGGGCGCTCGTTCGTCACCATCGCGCGCACGATCCACGTCGACCACCACGCGCTGTGGATCGACCCGAAGGACGGGCAGCACCTGATCGTGGGCAACGACGGCGGGCTGTTCACGTCGAAGGACCGCGGCGCGACCTTTAGCGCGAACCGCGGGCTGTGCATCAGCCAGTTCTACGGCGTCGCGGTCGATCCGCGGGTGCCGTACCGCGTGTTCGGCGGGCTGCAAGACAACGGCAGTTGGGGCGGGCCGAGCGCGACGCGCTACGACGACGGCATCACCCTCGCCGACTGGGGGCACGGGATGATCGGCGGCGACTACCGGCGCAGCTTCCTCAGCGGCGACGGGTTCCAAGCCGCGGTGGACCCGACCGACCCGGACACGGTGTACCTCGAATCGCAGTACGGCGGGCTGGCGCGCGTCAACCTGCGCGGCCCGAAGGGACCGACCACGCGCTCGATCCGCCCGCCCGCGCCGAAGGGCGGCCCGCCGAACCGCTACAACTGGAACGCGCCCATTCTGCTCTCACCGCACGATTCGAAGACGCTCTACTACGGGGCGCAGCACCTGTACAAATCGACGAACCGCGGCGACTCGTGGGAGAAGATCAGCGCCGACCTCACGGCCCCGCCGAAGGAGGGGGTGTTCGGCAGTGGGTTCACCGTCCTCAGCACCGCGGAATCACCGGTCAAGGCCGGCGTGCTGTGGGTCGGCACCGACAACGGCCGACTGTGGGTCACGAAGGACGACGGCAAGAACTGGACCGACGTGAGCGACAAGATTCCGGGCGTGCCGCGAACCCGCGCGATTGCGAAGATCGAGTGCTCGCACTTCACCCCGGGAACGGCGATGGTCGCCATCGACCGGCACCGCAACGACGACTTCAAGCCGTACCTGTTCGTCACTCTCGACTACGGCGAGACGTGGAAGTCGTTCTCCGGCAACCTGCCCAACGGGGCGGTGGTCGGCGTCGTGCGCCAATCGTCGAAGGACAAGTTCGTACTGTTCGCGGGCACCGAACTCGGCGCGTACGTCACCTTCGACGCCGGAACGAAGTGGTACCCTCTGATGAAGAGCGGCGGGCTGGCGCGCGTGCGCGTGGACGACATCGTCGTTCACCCCAAGCAGCGCGAGCTGGTGCTCGGCACGCACGGCCGCGGCATCTGGATCGTTGACATCGCCCCGCTCGAACAGCTCACCGAGGCCGTATGGAAGGCCGACGCGCACCTGTTCGACGTGCGCCCCGCGTACTGGCACAAGCCGGTCCCGCGGCCCGCGCCCGCGCCCGCGGGCTTCAAAGTCCCGAACCCGCCGGTCGGCATCCCGGTCCACTTCCTCACTACACCCAAGACCGCGGGCAAGGTACAACTGACCTGCACGAACGCTGCCGGTCAGCGCGTCGGCCTCTACTTGGGCAAGGACGCCGCGGGCCTCGACGGGTGCGTGTTCGACGTGAAGGAACCCGGCGAGTACACGATCACCCTCAAGGCCGGCGACGTGGCGCAATCGAAGAAGGTGACGGTAACGGAATGGGCCGCGAAGCCCGGCGAGGAGTGAGTGAGGGGCGCGCGGCGCGAAGGGTTCGTGTACACCTCGCCCCCACGCTTTGGTGGGGGTGAGGTCGGCCCGGCTCTGCGGGACGGGTGAGGGGGAGCCGAGCAACTCCAATCAGTTTCGCGTACCTCACTCGACGCGCGTCACGCCCCCTGACCCGCCGGGCGCAAAGCCGACCGGCGACCTCTCCCCCATCAAAGCATGGGTGAGAGGTGTGGGCTGTGGCTCTTCGGTGGCGCACTGAGCGGATCAGGCTCGTTTCGGCCCGTCCCCTACTTCTGCACGCCCAGCGCGCGGCGGATGAACGACAGTTGCAACTTCAGATAGTGCGCGCCGCCGATCCCGTGCCGCGCGTTCGGGTAGAACATCAGTTCAAAGTCCTTGTTGGCTTTCTGGAGCGCGTCCACGAACTGCGTGCTGTTCTGCACGTGGACGTTGTCGTCCATCATGCCGTGAACGATCAGCAACTTGCCGCTCAGGTTCTTCGCCGCGGCCACCACGCTGCTCTTGGCGTAGCCGTCCGGGTTCTCCTTCGGCGTCAGCATGTAGCGCTCGGTGTAGATCGTGTCGTACAGTTTCCAGTCCGTGACCGGGCCGCTGGCGATGCCGGCGCTGAAGGTCTTCGAGTGCGTGAGCGCGTACGCGGCCATGAACCCGCCGTAGCTGTGGCCGCTGATGCCGACGCGCGTCGCGTCGATGTACTCGCGCTTTGCCAGCCACGCGACCGCTCCCTCCAAATCTTTCAGCTCTTGAACGCCGAGTTGCTTGTAGCACTTCCACGCGGACTGCGCGCCCCGGCCGCTGGCGCTCTGCGGGTCGATGCGGAACACGATGACGCCGTTGGTCGCGAGGGTGTGGTCGAGGACGCGCCCGCCGCCGTACTCGTTCTTCACGGTGGGCGCGTGCGGGCCGGCGTAGGTGAACACCCACACCGGGTACTTCTTCTTCGGGTCGAAGTCCGGCGGCAGCGTGAGGATGCCGTCGAGAATCTGATCTCCCACGGGCACGTTCACCTTCTCCGTCGTCCCGAACTTGTACCCGGCGCGCTCGTGTACCGGGTTGGTGTCGAGCGTGCGCACGTCGCCCTTCTCAACATCGACGACGCGGGCTTTCGTCGGCGTGTGCAGGTTCGTGTAGCGGTCGATGTACAGCGGGCCTCGCGGCGCGAGCGCCACGCGGTGCGAGTTGCTGTCGGTGGTGAGGATGTGCGGCGGCCCGCCGCCCTTGAGCTTGGCGCGCACCAGCGCG
This sequence comes from Planctomycetota bacterium, assembly GCA_016872595.1. GTDB lineage: Bacteria > Planctomycetota > Planctomycetia > Gemmatales > Gemmataceae > Gemmata. Next base: position 16,673 of record VGZJ01000040.1, on the reverse strand, counting down.
GTCGTCTCGCCGGCGTTCATGATTTGCGCCGCGGTGAAGTACACCCAGTTCTCCTTTTCGTCGACGCGCAGGATGTCGCGCACCTCCCCCCACGTTCCCACGGTGATCGGGGCGAGCGGCTTGCCGTCGCCCGCGTAGTGGTAAATGTGCTTCCACCCGGTGCGCTCGCTGAGGAACAGGAACGAGCCGTCCGCGAGGAAGTGCGGTTCGCCGGGGTCGTCGATCCACGCCTTGGTGGAGTCGCGGAACAGCTTCTTCGGCTTCGCGCGGCCGCTCTCCCACACCACGAAATCGAGCCACGTCTGCGTGCGGTTCTGCACGTAGGCGAACACGGTGCCGCTACCCGCAATCCAGCCGACGCGGGAAATGATGGTGTCTTCGGGCTTGTAGTTGCCCATCTCGAGGAACGTCGGTTTGCCGCCGTCGGCGCTCACCACGCCAAGCTTCACCAGCGGGTTCGGGTCGCCCGGCTTCGGGTAGGCGTAGCTCTCCAACCGGCCCTGCACCGGCGCGAGGTCGACGAGGTTGAAGGTCTTCACCGGGGCGTCGTCGAACCGCATGAACGCGAGCTGCTTGCCGTCGGGCGACCACCAGTATGCTTTGCCGCTGCGGTTGAAGATTTCCTCTTCGTACACCCAGTCGGCTTTCCCGTTGAACACGGTCGCGCCGCCGTCGGTCGTCAGTTGCTTCTCCTCGCGCCTGGCGATGTCCACCGCGAACAGGTTCTTGCCGCGCACGAACGCGAGGCGCGTGCCCTCGGCGTCGAAGCTGACGTGCTCCTTTGTGCCGCCGCTGGTAGTGAGGCGCACTGCGGGCGTGCCGTCGAAGTACGCCAGCCCCAAGTCGGAGCCGATGTCGAACAGGAACGCGGTGCGCGCCGGGTTGGTGCGGAACGTCGTGGCCTTCGCCAGCTTCTCCGCGGTCTTCAGGTCGAAGTCCTTGAGCGCCAGCAGCGACTTCTTGATCTTCTCCGCGTCCGCGAACGGCTCGCCGCGCCCGGTGCGGGCGGCGACCTTGAGCAGCGTGCTGCCCTTCACTTGCAGGAAGTGGTCCGCGTCGAGCCACGCGCCGGGGGTGATCGGCGAACCGGCGAACCCGAACGAGAACCCGCCGCCGCGCGGCAACAGTACGGCTTCCGTGACGGGCTTCACGACCACGTCTTCCGGTAGCGGGCGCGCCGCGCCGACGCTCATCAGGTACGGCTCGGGCAACCGCAGCACCGGGAACTCTTTGCCCGGAACGAGGGCGTCGGTGAAGAAGCCCCAAGTGGTCAGCCCGTCTTCGGCCCGCGGTTCGAGCAGCGACGTGGCGAGGTGCCCGAAGACGCCGCCCGTGCGCACGACGAATGTGCCCGCCGGCACGCGCCGCGGCTTCGGCTTCCACTCGCCGCCCACGTCGGTGATGAGTACCCGCTTCGTCGCGCCGTACTCCTTCGAGTCCACACTGGTAATGGGGAACGACTCGACATCAAGCTCGATGTCCTCGCGCAGTTCATCGACCGTGAGGCCGTGGCGCTGAAGGTTCTGCGCGACCGCGATGAACTTCTCCGGGATCAGGTAGGCGTGCGGCTGAATCACCTTCTCGGTCGGTACCACTTTCGCGACGAAGTCCAGCACGTAGTCCTTGTGCTTGTCGGTGGCGACGCGCTTGCCGTCCTTCTCGATCTCCTCGAACCCCTTGATCGTCAGCTTGTTGGGCAGCGCCTCGGTCTTGGTGCGAATCGGCGTGGGGCGCGGGCCGCTCGCGCCCATCGGGCGCGACAGGTCGCGCTCCTTCGCGCTCACCACCTCGAAACACGCGGTCACGAACGCCTTGGTCGCATCGACGCGGGTCTTAAACGGGGCGTGACTGTACGATTCGCTCAGCACGCACAGCCGGCCGCGGAGCGCGAGGTACTGCACGCCGTAGCGCGGCGACGCCGGGTACGTTTCCCACTTCGTGCGGTCGGCGTTGAAGTTGCCGTAGGGGGCGATGTCGAACCCCGCGGCCGTCATCTTCTTCGCGACCGTGGGGAACAGGACGCCGTTCGCGAAGTCCATGTGCCCCGGTTCGTAGCTCGGGTAGCGCGGGCCGTCGTAGGTGAGCTGGTAGCGGTGCTTGCTGCCGTTCGTGGTGTGGCAGTCGATGATGAAGCCGGGGTCCCAAGTGTTCACGAGCTTCATCAGCGCGCGAATCTCCGGCGATTCGAGCTTCACGAAGTCGCGGTTCAGGTCGAGGCCCTGCGCGTTGGCGCGGGTGCCGGCCCCGTCGGTCGGGCCGTTGTCGCCACGGTTCTTCGGGTCGATCTTGTCGTTGCCGTCCGCGTTCAGGTTCGGCACCAGCAGGATCACAAGGTTCTTTAGCAGCGGGTGCTCCTTCTTGTTCGTCAGGTCGCGCGCGAGCGCGAGCAGCGCCTCCTTGCCATCGACTTCGCCGGCGTGAATGTTGGCGAACGCCAGCACGACGAGCTTCTTCGAGGCGCGCGATTCTTCCGGCGTGGCAACGGGCGGGTCGGCGATCACGAGGAACGGCAGCTTCTTGCCCTCGTGCGACGTGCCGAAGGTGTCGAGCTTCGCGGTCGGCCCGCGCTTCGCGATTGCCTCGCAGAACGCGAGCACGTCGGCGCTCTTGGACGTGGCCTTGTAGCCGCTCGTCTCGGCAACCGTTTGCAGCGTCTGGGCGTGCGCGAGCGCGGGCAGGGCGAGTGCGGCGAGCGCGAACAGCGTGCGGACCACGGTAAACCTCCGGGGGGCGCGGGATGCTGTAAAGTGTACGGAGCGGGGGGCGTAAGCCCCTGTGTCCCAGATTCGAACGCCGCGAGCGAATCGTGGGCAAGAAACATGCCCGTGCCAGAGTAGTAGGGTTAGACTGCACCAACCCTACCTTCGAGGAGAACCGCCCGTGGCCAATGAACAGTACCGGAAGATATACGCGGCGATCAAGAAGGGCGCGAATGGCCAAGAGTTCGACGACGTGGTCGGGGCCACCGTCGAGGGGCTGTGCGCGGCACTGGGCGACGTTCACGACGCCGTGCCCGGCGTCGGGCAGGCGATCACCGTCATCTACTCCGCGTACAAGCTGATCAAATCGAAGAAGGACGTGGCCGACTCGCCGAACCCGTTCTTCGTCGCCAACGGCCAGTGCGAGCCGGACGACCCCGCGTCGCCGGTCACGCTCAAGTACGTACGGTCGCGGCTGGCGAAGGGCATCGCCGGTGCCGCGGTCGGGTTGGGCGGGCAGGTGCTCGCCAAGGCGGTCCTGTTCGACGTCGACGTGGTCGGCGGGTTGCAGCACGGCAACGCCACCGGCTCGACGCTGGCCCACATCGTGAAGTTGAAGGCCATCGCGAAGAGTTACAAACAGAGCCAGACGATCTCGCAGTGGATCGACGTGATCATGAAGATGAAGATCATGAAGGCGACGATCCGCGGGTCGCAGATCGTGGGCGCGCTGGTGCCGGGCGCGGACCTGCCCATCGGGATCGCCGCCGCCGTCGCCAAGATCGGCATCCGGCTGACCGTCACGAAGATCTGCTACTGGACCGCCGCGGAACTGCACTGGCGGGCGTTCGCCGAGCGCCGCATCAACAAGAACGCGGTCGGCCCGGCCGGGCGCATCATCACCGAACTGTTTACCCGCCGCGGGGCCACCCGCATCTTCGGCAAGTACGACGTGGACGCGATCATCAACGAGCCGTGCGGCTGGATGGCCGTCGCCGACAAGATCTGCCTGATCTGAGCGCGGCGAACGGGGCGCGCGTCCGAACCTCGGACGCGCGCCCCGCCGCGACCGACCCTACTGCCGCTTGTAGGTGATGTTCAGCCCGCCCCCCTTCACCACCATCGTGTTCTTGTTCTCCCACTTCACCGTGAACGTGGCGCTCTGCCCGTTGGCCGGCTCGGTCTCCAGCGTGCCGTCCGAGTACGTGTACTTCCCCTTCTCCACGGTCACGTAGTCGCCGTTCTCCATCACCGTCTTGTACGAGCCGTCGGCCTTGAGTGTGCTGGTGATCTTCACCTTCAGGCCGGCGGCCGGGGTCCAGTACCCGACCCACGTGCCGTGGATCGAAGGCTCTTCGGCGTCGGCGGCGCGGGCGGTGGTGGGCGCGAGGCTCAGGGCGAGGGTGGCGAACGCGGCGAAGCAAGCGGTGCGGCGGGTCATGACAAAACTCTCGGCGGTTCGGGTGGTTGTGCGACGCGGGTCGTGAACCGGGCGGCCGGCGTCGGCGAGTATTGCTCGCGGACACCCCCCGTACCCGCGGCCCGCCGCCCTGTGACACCGCGGCGCGACTTTTTTCGGAATCCGCCGGCTGCGAGGCGCGAAACCGACCTCTATAGAGAATTCCGGCAATCGGCAACTGATCTTGTGTGTTATTTGTAGTCGAGCTATTGTCGATATATCCTCTCCCCCGCTCGGAGGAAGGCGGTCACTTCCCGGGTCCACGGACGGTACTCACTTTCGGAGGGCTATCCCATGCCCCGCGCGCGATTGGTCCGCTGGTTCGCCCCCGTTGCCGTGTTGGTCGCCCCGGTCTTCGCCCCGTGTTCGGTCGCACTCGCTGGCCCGCCGCCCGTCGCGGCCCCGTCCCCGGCCAAGCCGCGCGCCGGCGTCGAGGTCGAGGCCAAGTGCGTTGACGAGAGCGTGATCCGCGTGAAGCTGTTCGACGAGAAACTGGAGATGACGACCAAGTACGGCGTCATTCAGGTGCCGGTGGCCGACGTGCGCCGGATCGAGTTCGGCACGCGCACCCCGGTCGATGTTACAGAGAAGGTGCTGCACGCGCTGGCGAAGCTGAACCACTCGGATTACAAGGTGCGCGAGGCCGCGAGCGACGAGCTGAAGGGCTACCGCGAGCGCGCGTACCCGCTCGTGCTGAAGGCCCTCAAGAGCGACGACCCGGAGGTGAGCCGCCGGGCCGACGAGATCGCCACGCACATTCGCGCGAAGGTGCCGACCGCGCACCTCGAGATCCGCGAGTTCGACGTGGTCCACACCGACGACTCGAAGATCACCGGGCGGCTGACGGCCGAGGTGCTGCGCGTCGGCACGTTCCAGTTCGGCGAGCAGGCGCTGAAGCTCGCGGACGTGCGCGCCCTGCGTGCGCTGACCGTGGGCGTCGCTCCGGTGGAAGAACTGGCGACGGTGCCGCAAGCGCCGGGCAACATGTCGGCGTTCCAGCAGCAGTTCGGCAAGGAAATGACCTACGCCGTGACCGGGTTCACCCCGACCGCGGGCGCGAACCCGAACCTGTGGGGCACGGACGTGTACACGCTCGACTCGAACCTCGCCGCGGCCGTGGTCCACGCGGGGCTGGCGAAGCCGGGCGAAACCGTCGTGGTCAAGGTGCGCGTGGTGAACCCGCCGCAGCAGTTCGTCTCGACGTTCCGCAACAACGTGAACTCCACGGCCTACGGCGCGTACCCGGCCGGGGCGTTCGAGTTCGTGCGCCGCTGAGCGCGCGCTACCTCACGCCGCTCTTCTCGCGGGCGGGGCGGAACTCGTCGCCGGGGTTCCACGTCGGCAGGCGGTCGGCGTTGGCCGCGGCGCGGGCCACGTCCAGCGCGAAGTCGCCCAGCACCACGAACCCCGCGAAGTCCCAGTCCTCCTTGAACTCGTCCTGCGGCGAGTGGTACGCCTTGTCGTTGAACTCTTGCAGCGCCTTGCGCACCTCGTCCGCCGTCTTGCGCTTGATCTTCTGCCCGGCCCCGACGGAGAACGCGGGCACGCCGGCGCGGGCCATCGAGAAGTGATCCGAGCGGAAGAACACGCCGAGGTGCGCGCGGCGGTCCGGCTCGATTTCCAGCTTGTGCTTCTCGGCCGCGGCCTTCACCCACGGGAACGCCGTCGTGCGGTCCGCGCCGTTCACGACCACGGATTCCGGCACGCCGAGCGGCAGGATCATGTCGAAGTTCAGGTTCAGCGCGGTCTTGCCGAGCGGCACCAACGGGTTCCGCGCGTAGTACTTCGAGCCGAGCAGCCCCTTCTCCTCCGCGGTCACGGCGAGGAACATCGCGGAGCGCTTGGGCTTCGGAGCTTGTGCGGCCCACGCACGGGCCAGTTCGAGCAGCAGCGCGGTGCCGGTGGCGTTGTCCGCGGCCCCGTTGTAGGTGCTGTCGCCCACGACCGCGCGGCCCACGCCGAGGTGGTCCCAGTGCGCGGTGAAGACGACGCACTCCGACTTCAACACCGGGTCGTTCCCCTCGACCATACCGACCACGTTGTTGCTGACGATCTTCTCCACCTTCGTTTCGATCCGGCCCTTCAGGTTGGTACCGAGGGAGAACGCCTTGAAGCCCTTGGTGTCGGCCGCCTTGAGCGCCTTCTCGACGGTCCACCCGGACAGGCCGAGGAGCTTTTCGCCGGCCTTGCGGTTGAGCCACCCGGCGAACGCGAGAGCCGGCCTGTCCGGGTCGCGCTTGAGCTGCGCGCCGTCGAGCGGGCGCACCACCGAGTACGGGTAGCCGGCGGTTTCGTTCGTGTGGATGATGAAGCACGCCCGCGCCCCGCGCCGCGCGGCTTCTTCGTACTTGAACGTCCACCGGCCGTAGTAGGTCAGCGCCGTACCGCCGAAGAACTTCGGGTCGTCCGAAGGCGGCTCGTTCGTGAACAGCACGACGATCTTGCCCTTCACGTCGACGCCCTTGTAGTCGTCCCACTCGAACTCGGGCGCGGTGATGCCGTGGCCGACGAACACCGCTTCGGCGTCGAACTCTTCCAGTTCGGTCTGCGTCTGCCCGGTGCCGGAGAAGTCGTCTTCGCACACGAAGTCGAGCGCCTCTTTCCCCTTTGTCGCGCGGAGCGTGGACTTCGGGTTGGTCACGACGCGCACGAGCGGAACCGGCTGGAGATACGAGCCGCGCGCCCCGATCGGCTTCAGCCCGGCCTTCTTGAACTCGGCCGCGATGTGGTCGGTCGTCAGCTCCTCGCCGCGCGTGCCGGGCGCGCGGCCCTCGAAGCGGTCGCTGGCGAGCAGTTTCACGTCGGCCTTGATGCGGTCCGCGGAGATCGCGGGCGGGTCGGCCGCGCGCCCCGGCCCCACAACGAGAACCGCGGCGCACAGCGCCGGCAACAATCGCTGAATCACGGGTGTACCTTTCGCGCGAGGCGGGCAACGGGCGGGAGCCGTCATTATGCGGAAACGCGGCGCGAACGCGAACCGCGATCGCACCCCACGCGTCCAGCGGGTACGCTCAACTCCCCGCTCCCAGTTACGAGGTGCGCCGTGCCCGATACCGTTATCAACTTCTACTCGACGAGCGGTGAATACGGCTGCTTCTCGAACTTCTCGCGGCACCCGATCTTCCTGAAGGGGAAGCGGTGGCCGACGACCGAGCACTATTTTCAGGCGCAGAAGTTCGCGGGCGAGCCGGACGAGGAAGAGGTGCGGCTCGCGAACAAGCCGATGCTCGCGGCGAGCATGGGGCGTGACCGCAAGCGCCCGCTGCGCCGCGACTGGGAGAGCGCGAAAGAGAACGTGATGCTCGACGCGCTGCGCGCGAAGTTCACACAGCACGACGAGTTGAAGGCGATCCTACTCGGCACCGGCGACGCGAAGTTGGTGGAGCACACCGCGAACGACAGTTACTGGGGCGACGGCGGCGACGGCTCCGGCAAGAACCGCCTCGGGCACCTGTTGATGAAGGTGCGCGAGGAGTTGCGCGCCGCTTGAGCGCTCAAGCCGCCTGTTGCGCCGGCACCGCCGCGGCCTTGCGGCCGCGCGCTGTGCTGGCGGTGAACCACGCCGTACTGAGTACGGTCAGCGCGAGCAGGGCCGCGAACGTGCTGCCGGGGATCGCGGACCACGCCAGCGGCAGAAGCACGCCGCCGAGCGCCCCGAGCAACCCCACCAGCCCGCCCACCGCGCCCACCTCGCGCGGGAAGTGGTCGGGGATCATCTTGTACACGCTCGCCTTCCCCACACCCATCCCGACGCCCAGCACGAACAGCGCCGCGGTGAACGCCCACACGCCCAACCCCAGCGGCAGCGACAGTGCGATCCCCGACGCCAGCATTCCCCAGAATACAATCGCCATCACCACCTGCGGGCCGAACCGGTCCGACAGCCACCCGCCGAGCGGGCGCAACAGGCTCGCGGGGAACACGAAGCACACCGCGGCGAGGAACCCGACCCACTTCGACAGGTAATCGAGGTCGGCCCGCACGTCCGGGTTCGCCGCCATGTACGAAGCGTGGGCCTCGCCCTTCAAGGTCTTGATCGTGTCGAAGTCGGCAACGAGTTGCGCGTTCAGGTTCAGGCTCGCGGCCAACTCGTGGCCGTAGTGCGCGAAGTAGAACTGCGGCAGCACCCCGGAGAGCGCGACGTACGCGCCGAACACGACCGTGTAGTGCAGGCTGAACTCCCACACCTTCGCGTGCCTCATCGGCGCGGCCAGCTCCGAGAACGGTCGCCCGCGGGCCGGGGTGCGGTCCTCGCGCGGCGACAGGAACCACACCGCCGCCGCGAGCACCACGAGCAGCACCGCGTACACGACCGGGATGAACCGCCACCCGCCGGGGATAGCGCCGCCGAAGAACCCGGCCGCGGGCACCGCCGCGATCAGCAGCGGGCCGAACAGCTTCGTCACCGACGCGCCCACGTTGCCCGCGCCGAAGACGCCCAGCGCCGTCCCCTGCTTCTCCTTCGGGTACCACGCGGCGTTCCACGCGATTCCGACCGAGAACGAGTTCCCCGCCACGCCGAACAGGAGCGCGCAGACCAGTAACTCGCCGTAGCTCGTCACGCGGCTGACCATCAGGGTCGGCAGCACGGTGAACAGGATGAGCGCGGTCATCACGCGCCGCCCGCCGTAGCGGTCGGTCCAGATGCCGAAGTTGAACCGCAGCAGCGAGCCGGACAGGATCGCGGCGATGGTCAGGTTGTAGAGCTGCCCGTCGGTGAGGCCGAGTTCCGGCTTGATCTTGATGCTGAGCATTCCGAGCATCAGCCACACCGCGAACAGCAGCGTGAACGCGACGGTCGAGAGCGTCAGCACGCGCGCGCGCCGGCTTCGCTCCAGTTGGTCCGGGGCCATTGGCGGAACCTCGGTTGAGGGGTTACGAGTTCGCGGCGCTCGCCACCCGTGTGTGAGTGGCGAGCAGGGTCACAAGCTGCCCGCGGCACGAGCCGCAGCCGGTTCCGGCGCGGGTCGCGTCGCAGAGCGCGGGGAGAGCGTCGCACCCGTCGCGGATCGCGTCCACGACGGCGGATTCGGTTACGTGGTTGCAGTTGCACACTTCGCGCTCGGTCGGGGTGGTCGGCGCGTTGCCCGTGGCGAGCACGTCGAGGCGGTTCGGCGGGAGCAACTCGTCGCGGTCGAACATCTGCACCAGCGCCGGGGCCGCGTCCGCGCAGCCGACCAGCATCGCGCCCGCGAGCCTGCCGTCGCGCACGACCAGCTTCCGGTACACGCCGCGGCGGTCCTCGAACACCTGAACGACCTCGTCCGAGAGGAACTCGGCGTCGCTGACGCCGAAGCTCGCGACCTCGACGCCCGCGACCTTGAGCCGCGCGTACACCTTCGAGCCGGTGTAGCGCGCCCGCGGGTTCGCGCCGGTGAGCACGTCCGCGAGCACCGCGCACTGCTCCCAGATCGGTTGCACGAGACCGTACACCTTGCCGGCGTGCTCGGCGCACTCGCCCACCGCGTACACGCCGGGCACCTGCGTCGCGAGCAGGTCGTTGACCAGAATCGCGCGGTTCACCGGCACGCCGGACGCGCGCGCGACTTCGACGCGCGGGACGATGCCGCACGCGAACACGACCAGATCGGCGGGCACGACGTCGCCGCCGCGCAGCTTCACCGCCTCGACGTGCCCGTTGCCGAGGACTTCTTCCGCCGACGCCCCGGTCCGGACGAAGATGCCCATCTTTTCGATCGCGCGGCGCAGCAGTTCGCCGCCGTTCCGGTCGAGCTGCGCGTTCATCAGCACCGGCTCGAGGTGCAGGACGGTGACGTGCAGGCCGAGGTCGCAGAGGGCCTTCGCGGCTTCGAGGCCGAGCAACCCGCCGCCGACGACGACCGCGCTGCTGCCGGGCCGGGCGCGGTCGCGGATCGCGACGCAGTCGTCGACGGTGCGGAACACGTGAACGCCGTCGCGCGGCGAACCGTCGTCCGACTTCAGCCCGCCGACGCGCGGCACCAGCGGCGAACTGCCCGTCGCGAACACGCACACGTCGTAGGGGTGCAACTCGCCGGTACTGGTGGTGAGCCGCCGCGCCACCGGGTCGACCTTCGCCACGCGCACGCCGGCGTGGAACGCGACCCCGCGCTGGGCGTACCAGTCGTTCGGCTTCAGAGCGATCTCGTCCGGTTCGCCGCCGCTCAGTACGCGGCCGAGCAGAATGCGGTTGTACGCGCCGCGCGACTCCTCGCCGAACACGCTGATCTCGAACGACGCGCCGGCGTTGCGGCGCAGAAGTTCGTCGAGCAGGCGCGAGGCCGCCATGCCGTTGCCGATGATCGCGAGACGCTTCTTCATGCTCTCACTCCTGCGATCCGCACCGCGGCCAGCTTGAACTCCGGCATCCGGCTGGTCGGGTCGAGCGCGCCGCCGGTGAGCAGATTGGCCGCGTCGCGCCCGCCCCAATGGAACGGCGCGAACAGCGTGTCTGGGCGAATGTCCGCGGTCACCTCCGCGACGAACTCGACCTTCGCCCGCCGGCTCTCGACCACAACTCGCGAGCCACTGGCGACGCGGTGCCGCCGCGCCAGCCGCGGGTGCAGTTCGAGCCGCGGCACCGGCTGCGCGCTCTGGAGCTTGCCCACGGCGCGGGTCTGCGCGCCGGAGTTGTAGTGCTCCTTGTAGCGCCCCGTCGTGAAGAACAGCGGGAACTCCGCGTCCGGCTCTTCGCCCGCGGCGCGGTGTTCCACAGGAAAGAACTTCGCGCGGCCGTCGGCGTGGTGGAACCGGTCACCGAACATTCGCGGCGTGCCGGGGTGATCTTCGGCCGGGCACGGCCAGCACACGCCGTCGTTGGTCTCGATCTTCGCGTAGCTGATGCCGCTGTAGTCCGCGGGCGCGCCGGCCGTGGCGCGGCGCAGCTCGTTGAACACGCTTTCGCTGGTGCGGAACGCGAACTTCTCGCCGCAGCCGAGGCGCGCCGCCAGTTCGTGCAGAATGCCGATGTCGCCGCGCGGGCCGAGTGGCGGGCGGGCCACCACGCGCCGCCGGATCACGCGCCCTTCGAGGTTCGTCATCGTGCCGTCTTCTTCGGCCCACTGGAACGTGGGCAGGAACACGTGGGCGTGCGCGCTCGTCTCGTTGTGGAATGCATCGCACACGACGAGCAGTTCGAGCGCCTTGAGCCGCTGTTCGACGCGCGACAGGTGCGGCGAAGCGACCGCGACGTTCGATCCCATCACGAACAGGCTGCGCACCTCGCTCCCGCACGAATCGAGTAGTTCGTAGGCACTCTTGCCCTTGCGCGGCAGCGTGGCCGGCTCGACGCCCCACACCTTCGCGACCTTTTCCCGGTGGGCGTCCACTTCGATCAGTTGGTAACCGGGAAGTTGGTCGGCCTTCTGGCCGTGCTCGCGGCCCCCTTGCCCGTTGCCCTGCCCGGTCAGCGTGCCGAACCCGCTGTGCGGCGCGCCCACTTTGCCGAGCGCCAGCGCGAGGTTGATCCACGCGTGAACGCTATCGACGCCCTTGCTGTGCTGCTCGGTACCGCGCCCGGTCAGGATCATCGCGCTCCGCGCGCTCGCGAGCCAGCGGGCCGCTTGCCGCAGGTGCGGTTCCGCGATGCCGGTGAGCCGCTCGACGCGGGCCGGGTGGTACTGGAGCGCGACCCCCCGCACGTTGTCGAAGCCTGTCGTGCGGTCCGCGATGTACCGCGGGTCGGTCAGCTTTTCCTCGATGGCGACGTACAGCAGGCCGTTGGCGAGCGCGAGGTCGGTGCCCGGGGTGAGTTGCAGGTACAGGTCCGCGCCGCGCGCGGTCGGCGTGCGGCGCGGGTCGGCGACGATGAGCCGCCCCCCACTCGCCTTCTGCTTGTCGAACCACTGCATGATCGGCGGCAGCGTGTCCGCGCTGTTCGACCCGACGAGCAGAATCACTTCCGCGTGGGCGATGTCCGCGACCGGGAACGGCAGCCCGCGGTCGATGCCGAACGCGCGGTTCGAGGCCGCCGCGGCGCTCGACATGCAGAACCGACCGTTGTAGTCGATGTTCGCGGTGCCGAGCGCGACGCGGGCGAACTTGCCGAGCAGGTACGCCTTCTCGTTGGTCAGCGCGCCGGAGCCGAACACGCCGTTCGCGTTCGCGCCGTGTTTCGTGCGAATTGCCAGCACCTTGTCCGCGACAACGTCGAGCGCTTCCTCCCAGCTCGCGTCGCGCCACTCGCCGCGCTCGCGGAGCTGTGGGCTTGTCACGCGGCGCGGGTGATCGAGGAGCGTCGCGGCGGTCCAGCCCTTGATGCACAGTTGGCCGTTGTTGACCGGGAAGTTCGGGTCGCCGGTAATGCGCGGCAGCCCGCCGCCGAGGTCTTCGCCCATCAGAATGCCGCACTGGAACGCGCAGTACGGACAGTGCGTACGGACGCCGAGCGCCTGCGGCGGCAGTGTGCCGAGCGGGATTGGCGGGATCGCACTCACGCGAGCGGCACTGTGACGTAAATGGTGCCGTCGCGCACCTCGGCGGAGAACGCCTCGACCGCGCACACGCTCTCCTGATCGCACGCGCCGCTGGTGCCGTCGAACCGGAAGGCGTGCAGCGGGCACACGACTTGTTCGCCGATGAGCATTCCGTCCGCGAGCGGCCCGCCCTTGTGCGGGCACGTGCCGTCGACCGCGAGCGCGCGGCCGTCGCGCGTGCGAAACACGGCGACCTCGCGCCCGCCCACGTCGAACGCGCGGCCGAGGCCGACGGCGATCTCGTCGAGCGTGCAGAGGGCGATGCGCGTCACGGTCGTGGTCATGGGTTGCACCTTCACGCCCATCGGTTGCAATCGATACGGCTCAATGCGTTGGTATCAAAGCACCGGCAGCGGCACGCGCTTCGGCTCGTCGAACTGGCCCGCGTAGGCAGGCTTGTCGCGCTCGAGCCACGGATCGACGTAGGCCGCGATGGTCTTCTCCACCTCCGCGTCCAACTGCGTGCCGATGCCGAGCGAGTCATCGACGATGATCTCGCGCAGTTTCTCGATGCCGATTCGCGGCGAGAAGTCGTAGGTGCGTTCGAGCCACTTCGCGTTGTCGCGGTAGTAGATGAGGAACCGGCCGATCACACGGAGCGCTTCGTCCTTCGTCTTCACGCGACACAGCACGTCCGTCTTGCGGACGTGCGCCCCGGCCGCGCCGCCCACGCTCACCTCCCACTCGCCGCCCTCGGTGGCGATCACGCCCACGTCCTTCACGGTCGATTCGGCGCAGTTGCGCGGGCACCCGCTCACGGCGAGCTTCACCTTCGCGGGGAACTCGAAGCCCTGAAACCGCTTTTCGAGGTCGATGCCGAGGCCGGTGCTGTCGTTGGTTCCGTAGCGGCAGAACTCGGTACCGACGCACGTTTTTACCGTGCGCAGTGCCTTCGTGTAGGCGTGGCCGCTGGGCATTCCGAGGTCGGTCCACACGCCGGGCAGGTCTTCCTTCTTGATGCCCAAGAGGTCGATGCGCTGCCCGCCGGTGAACTTCACCATCGGCACCGCGTACTTCTTCGCGACCTGCCCGATCTTGATGAGGTCGTCGGCCGAGGTGATGCCGCCGTAGATGCGCGGGACGACGGAGAACGTGCCGTCTTTCTGGATGTTCGCGTGAACGCGGTCGTTGACGAACCGCGAGTCGCGCTCGTCAATGTACTCGGTGCCCCAGATGCCCTTGAGCATCGAGGCCAGCCCGTTGCGGCTCTTCTCGTCGTCGGCCGTGCCCAGTTCGCGCAGCACCGCGGACACGCTTTTCAGTCCGCGGGCCTTCACTTCGGCAACGAGCGTCGGCTTGTCGAGCGGCACGGCCGCGACGTACCACGACTCGCTCGGCTCCGCCCTCACGCCGCCCGCGACGGCTTCGATCAGCCCCTTCACGAGCTTCTTGCAACTGCCGCAGCCGGTGCCGGCGCGCGTGGCCTTCCCGACTGCGGGCACCGTACACTTGCCCGCCTTGATCGCCTGCACGATAGTGCCCTTGCACACGCCATTGCAGTCGCAGATTTGGTGCGAATCGGGCAGGTCCGCGAGCGAGACCTCCTTCTTGGCACTCGCCGCGGTGAAGAACAGTTCGAGCCGGCGCGAGGGCGCGTCCGCGCCGGCGTGGAACATCCGCATCAGGTCGTCGGCCGGGGCGAGGTCGCCGAGCAAGCAGGCCGCACTGAGTTTGCCGTCGCGGACGATGGCCTTCCAGTACACGTCGCGGCCCGGCTCGCTGAACTGCACGACCTCGTCGGTCGGTTGCAGGTCGTTGATGCGGCCCATACTCGCGAGTTCGACGCCCATCACCTTAAGCTTGGTGGCGATCTTCGAGCCGCTGTAGGTCGCGGTCGCGTCCGCACTGGACAGCACCTTTGCCAGCACCTTCGTCTGCTCCCATAGCGGTGCGACGAGGCCGTAAATCGTGCCGTTGTGCTGAACGCACTCGCCGACGCCGAACACCGCGGGGTCGCTGGTGCGGAGCTGGTCGTCCACGACAATCGCCTTGTCGCAGACGATACCGCACTCGCGGGCCAGTTCCGCGTTCGGGCGGATGCCGGCGGAGATCACGACCATGTCCGCGGGAATCTCGCTCCCGTCGGCGAACTTCACGCCGGTCACGCGCCGGTGGCCGATCAGCTCCTTCGTCACGGTCCCGGTGCGGGCCGAGATGCCGAGCTTCGCGATGGTCTGGCCGAGCACCTTCCCGCCGGCCTCGTCGAGCTGCACGCTCATCAACCACGGGGCCATCTCGACCACCGTGACCGCGACGTTGTGCGTCATCAGTCCCTTCGCGGCTTCGAGGCCGAGTAGCCCGCCGCCGATTACCACCGCGGTCTTGCAGTCGAGCGCGTACTCCGCGATGTTGCGGCAGTCGTCGAGCGTGCGGAACGCGAACACGCCGTGCAGCGGCGTGCCGGGAATCGGCGGGATGAACGGCTTGCTGCCCGTCGCGAACACCAGATAGTCGTAGTCCGCCGTGAAGTCGTCAGCGTACACGCGCTTGGCGGCGCGGTCGACGCGCGTGACGCGCTTGCCGGCGTGCAGGGTGATGCCGTTCTCGTCGTACCACGACAGCGGGTTGAGGAAGATTTCCTTCGCGTCCTGCGAGCCGTTGAGGACGTTCGACAGGAGGATGCGGTTGTAGTTGCCGTAGGGTTCGTCGCCGAAGACGGTGATGTCGAACAGCCCCGGGTCGATGGCGAGCACGTCTTCGAGGAACCGCGCCCCGGCCATGCCGTTGCCGATCACGACGAGCTTCGGGCGGTGCGGTGCGCGAATCATTTGAGGGCCTCCTCTGCTCGCGAACCCTCAAGCGGCACGGACCGCGCCACCACTTCCCCCACCACGAACACCGCCGGCCCCGTGATGTCTGTGGCGAGCCAGCCGATGTCACTCAGGTCGCCCACCAGCACCCGCTGCGCGGGCAGCGTGCCGCTCTCGATCACCGCGGCCGGCGTGTCGGGTGACAGCCCGCTGTCACCGAGCTTCGCCGCGATCTTCGCGACGTGCCGCACGGCCATGTAGAACACCAGCCCCGGTATCCGGGCGAGCGCGCCCCAGTCGAGCGTGCAGTCGGGCGAGTCCGGGTCGTGGTGGCCGGTAACGAGCGCGACCGCTTGGCCCGCGTCGCGGTGCGTCAGCGGGATGCCGGCCGCGGCACACGCGCCGGCCGCGGACGTCACGCCCGGCACGATCTCGAAGGGAACGCCGGCTTCGGCGAGCACCTCGGCCTCTTCGCCGCCGCGCCCGAATACACACGGGTCGCCGCACTTCAACCGGCACACGCTCTTGCCCGCGCGGGCGAACCGCACGAGCGCGTCGTTGATCGTTTCTTGCTTGGTGGAGCCGACGCAGTAGCCGCGCTTGCCGACCGACACGAGTTCCGCGTGGGGGCCGGCATCGTCGAGCAGTTCGGGGGAGACGAGCGCGTCGTGGAGGACGACGTCGGCGGAGCGAAGGATCCGCAGGCCGCGAACCGTGATGAGGTCCGCCGCGCCCGGCCCCGCGCCGACAAGATAGACGACTCCCGCCCTCGCGTGCCGGCGCACGGCATCCTCCCGGATCTGGAGCGGCCGTGAAGCATCGCGAAGCGAGCGACGGGCCGCGAGTTCAGCGACGCCCGCGACGGGCCGGGGAGAGCCGGCCCGCGCGGGCAGTGTTCGCTGGTTCGCATCTGGTTGGGAGAGAGTCGGCGTGGGTATTGCACTTCGTGTGCCAGACCCGCGACACCCCGCGTCTCGACGGGAACGAATACGTGGAAAACCACGTGGTTTTCCCGTGAAGATTGCTGCGAATTTGGCACCCGAGCCGCGGCGCGGGACTCGACAGAATACGCTCGCGATTCGAGCAACAGCGGGAGCGAACTGCCCGCCGAGAGCGCACCCTAGAGCCAGTTATGCACTATTGAGTCCGAGTCTGGGGAGCAGCAGCGTAAGGAAGGCGAGCCAATGCCAGCCCGCGAGCGTCTCGGTCAACCGTTCGTAGTCGCGGGCCAACCGGCGGAACCGGCCCAGCCACCCGAACGTGCGCTCCACCACCCACCGGCGCGGCAACAGCACGAACCCCCTCTTCGCCT
>VGZJ01000039.1 GCA_016872595.1 Planctomycetota bacterium | reverse complement strand
GAACCGTTCGACCGTGGTCGGGACCTCATCCGGGTGCGAAAATCGTTGCGGACCACCCTTCGCGGGGGTACTTTGTGGCCGCACGGCCGATTTGCGTTTCCAGAGGCGTTCATCTGGGAAAGATCGGCTCGGTGTCGATCTTCCAACTCTCGCCCGGCTTCACGGCTTTTTTGGGGAACATGAGGTCCCGGGCCTCGTCCTTGTCCTTCTTGTTGAACTCGCCGTCGAGCATCTTCGCCACGTCCGCGCCGACCGGCTTGCCGTCCACGGCGTAGCTGTACTTGCCGTCCTTCATTTCGATGGTCACGGTCTTCCCCTCGACGCTCAACGTTTTGCTGTTGCCGTCGGTGATCTCCTCGGCCTTCTCGTAGGTCCGGGTGAGTTTGGCGGGCTTGCCCGCGCCCTTCTCCACGGCGAGCACCTCGTCCACGAACACGAAGTACTTGGCCTTGGTCTCGTTCTTCGCCATCTCGTTGCCACCGGCGCTGACGACCAATTTCGACTCGCCCTTCTCGGCGACCGTCACCTTGACCCGGTCGCCGACGCGCGGCGTGTGTGACTTAATCTCAACGGCCTCTTGCCCCGCGGCCGTGGCCGCGAGGAGCGCGCCCAGCGCGCCGGCGAACAGTGCGTTCCGCATCGTGAACCCCTGTGTGTGGAGAAATCGGTCCGCACGGCACATCTGTTCCGGGCGGTGCCACCGAACATCGTATCCGCTTTTCGCGCGCCCGCCACGCGCGCGCGGCACTTGGCCGGGGCGCGGTTATCGCTAAGCTATTCGGAGTTTGCGCCGATCACCCCTTTCAACTCGCACCCACAATGCCGAAACGTACCGACCTGAAGAAGATCCTGCTGATCGGCTCCGGGCCCATCATCATCGGGCAGGCGTGCGAGTTCGATTACTCGGGCACACAGGCGTGCAAGGCGCTGCGCGAGGAGGGCTACACGGTCGTGCTGGTGAACAGCAACCCCGCGACCATCATGACCGACCCGGAGACCGCCGACCGCACCTACATCGAGCCGATCACGTGGGAGGTCGTCGAGAAGATCATCGTCGCGGAGAAGCCCGACGCGCTGTTGCCCACGCTCGGCGGGCAGACCGCGCTAAACACCGCGATGGACCTGTTCGAGAAGGGCGTGCTGGACAAGTACGGGGTCGAGATGATCGGCGCGAACGCCGACGTGATCGACAAGGCCGAGGACCGGCAGCGGTTCAAAGACGCGATGATCAAGATCGGCGTGGACGTGCCGAAGTCGCGCGCGGTCCACACGCTCACCGAGGCGATGGACGCCCTGCCGGACATCGGGCTGCCCTGCGTCCTGCGCCCCAGTTTCACGATGGGCGGCACCGGCGGCGGCATCGCCTACAACCGCGAGGAGTACATCGAGCTCATCACGAAGGGCTTGCAGCTCTCGCCCACGACCGAAGTGCTGGTCGAAGAGTCCGTCATCGGCTGGAAGGAGTTCGAGCTGGAGGTGATGCGCGACCGTGCCGACAACGTCGTCATCATCTGCTCCATCGAAAACCTCGACCCGATGGGCGTCCACACCGGCGACAGCATCACCGTCGCGCCCGCGCAAACGCTTTCGGACAAAGAGTACCAGCGGATGCGCGACAAGGCGAAGGACATCATCCGCGAGATCGGCGTCGAGACCGGCGGCAGCAACATTCAGTTCGCCATCAACCCGGCCGACGGGCGGATGATCGCCATCGAGATGAACCCGCGGGTGTCGCGATCCAGCGCGCTGGCGAGCAAGGCCACCGGGTTCCCCATCGCCAAGATCGCCGCCAAGCTCGCGGTCGGCTACACCCTCGACGAACTCCGCAACGACATCACCCGCGAAACCCCGGCGTGCTTCGAGCCGACCATCGACTACGTCGTGACGAAGGTGCCGCGGTTCGCGTTCGAGAAGTTTCCCGAAGCGAACACGACGCTCACCACGCAGATGAAGAGCGTGGGCGAGACGATGGCAATCGGCCGCTCGTTCAAGGAGTCGCTCCAGAAGGCGCTGCGCGGCCTCGAAGTGAACCGGTTCGGCATCGGCTGCGACCGCCGCGACCGGTGGGGCACGGACAACCCGCCCTCGCGCGAGGAGATCGCACACAAGCTCGCCAGCCCCAACGCCGAGCGCGTCTGGTACCTGCGCTACGCCCTGCTCGCCGGCATGTCGGTCGAAGAGGTCCACGAGCGCACGAAGATCGACCCGTGGTTCCTGCGCGGCATCGAGGAGCTGCTCGCCGTCGAACACGAGCTGCGCGCGGTCGCGTTCGAAAAGGTCACGCCGGAGCTGATGCTGAAGGCCAAGCAGCACGGGTTCATCGACCGGCAGCTCGCGCACGTCTGGAATGTGGGCGAGGGCGAGGTGCGCCGGCTCCGCAAGGCCCACGGCATCGAGGCCGTGTTCAAGAGCGTGGACACCTGCGCCGCCGAGTTCGAGGCGTACACCCCGTACTACTACAGCACCTACGAGTCACCGATTTCGAGCGGAGGCGCGCCCGTTATTCAGGACGAGGTGCGCGACGCCAGTGGCAATCCGCGAATCATGATTCTCGGCGGCGGGCCGAACCGCATCGGGCAGGGGATCGAGTTCGACTACTGCTGCTGTCAGGCCGCGTTCGCGCTGCGCGACCACGGCTACGAGGTCATCATGGTGAACTCCAACCCGGAGACCGTGAGCACCGACTACGACACCTCGGACCACCTCTTCTTCGAGCCGCTGACGCCCGAAGACGTGTTGAATATCAACGACCGCATGAAGCCTGCGGGCGTGATCGTGCAGTTCGGCGGCCAAACGCCGCTGAACCTCGCGAAGCCGCTGGAACTGGCCGGCGTGCCGATCATCGGCACCAGCGTGGACGACATCGACGTGGCCGAGAACCGCGAGCGGTTCGCCAAACTCGTGACCGACCTCGGACTACTGCAACCGGCCAACGGGACCGCGGTCGATGTGGCCCAAGCGCTGCGCGTCGCGCGCAAGATCGGGTTCCCGATCCTCGTGCGCCCCAGCTTCGTTCTCGGCGGGCGCGACATGCGCATCGTCTACAACGAGGACGAACTGACCGCGTACATGCACCGCGTCGAGCCGGACCTGTCGAAGGACCGGCCGGTGCTAATCGACCAGTTCCTCGAGAACGCCACCGAGGTCGATGTCGATTGCCTCTCGGACGGCACGCGCACGGTCATTGGGGGGGTGATGCAGCACATCGAAGAAGCCGGCATCCACAGCGGCGACTCGGCGTGCGTGATCCCACCGTACAGTCTGCCCGCGGGCGTCGTCACCGAGATCAAGGTTCAGGCGCGCAAGTTGGCCGCGGCGCTACACGTCAAGGGGCTGATGAACATCCAGTTCGCGGTCGCCGGCATCCGCGCGGACGGCACCGCGACCGGCGAGCCGAAAGTGTTCATCCTCGAGGCGAACCCGCGCGCCAGCCGCACCGTGCCGTTCGTCTCGAAGGCATCCGGCGTCCCGCTCGCGCGGCTCGCGGCGCTCGTCATGGTCGGCAAGACGCTCGACGAACTGGGCGTGAAAGACGAGGTGATCCCCACGCACTACTCGATCAAGGAGAGCGTGTTCCCGTTCAACAAGTTCCCCGGCGTGGACATCATCCTCGGCCCGGAGATGAAGTCCACCGGCGAGGTCATGGGCATCGACGACACGATGCCGATGGCGTTCGCGAAGGCACAACTCGCTGCAAGTTCGCGCCTGCCGGAAGCCGGCACGGTGTTCATCTCCGTGGCGACACGCGACAAGGACGCGGTTCTGCCCATCGCGAAGGGGTTCGCCGAGATGGGCTACGCCCTCATCGCCACGCGCGGAACGGCCCAATACCTGCGCGAGCGCGGCGTTCCCGTTCAAGAGGTGCCGAAGATCGCCGAGGGCCGGCCCAACCTGATAGACAAGTTGGTGAACGGCGAAGTGGCGCTGGTTATTAACACGCCGACCGGGCGCGGGAGTTCGACTGACGAGTCGAAGATCCGGGCCGCTGCGGTGGCGAACCGCGTGACCGCGATCACCACCATTTCTGCCGCGCTCGCCGCGATGGAAGCGTGCCGCGCGCTCAAGGGCCAGACCCTGACTGTGACGGCGCTACAGGATAGGTTCCCCGTTGGAGATTGACGATTGCAGACTTGTGATTGTCGATTGGAAGACGTGAGGACGCCGCCTCCTGTCTTCCAATCGACAATCACAAGTCTGCAATCGAACATCCTAAGCCGCGGCGCGGCCCGCGCTGGTCATCAGCGCTTGCAACCCTAGCAGGTGCTTGCAACGGTAGGCGTGGCGGTAGGTGCCGTGGTAGATCGCGTCCGGGCACGTGCAGTGCCACTCGACGCGGCCGTCGTCGGTGCGCTCGGCCGCGACTTGGTAGTCCTCGCGCCCGCCGGTCACGACCCACGTCATCACGCACCCCGGCTCGGCGGGCGCGGGGTTGCGGTAGGTCACGTTGAACTGGTACGGGGCCGGCTTCCGCTTGCGGTCTGGGCCGGGCAGCACGACGGTGACGATGGCAAAGGTCGCGCGCGGTTCGGGCTTCGTTGTGGTCACGACACACCCTCGAAGAGGTGGTTGGTTAGGTAAGGGTATTATACCTTCACGATTGTCCAGTTCCGATGTCCGTAGCCCGCGCCGCCGGTAAAGTGGAAGAACCCCCGAACGGAGTCCCGCACATGGACAACCCCCTCTCGACGCAGACCACCGACCCGCAGACTATGAAGCAGTTCATCCGCGAAATGGCACGGAAGAACCGCGTCGCGCAAAAGGACAAGGACGCGATCAGCCGCACGATCTGCGCGACGTTCACGGCCCTGCCCGCCTACGCCGTGGCGGAGACCGTGATGTGGTACGTGGACGCCGGGAGCGAGGTGCGGACGCGCCACACGCTCCCCGACGCGCTCACGCATGGCAAGCGCGTCGTCGTGCCGTGGTGCGTTGTCGAAACGAACGAACTGGAGTTGTTCCACCTCGAAGACATGAGCGAGCTGGTCGAAGGCGCTTACAAGATCCTCGAACCGAAGGCCGAACTGCGGCTGCTCCCCGCCAAACGGGTAAAGCCGGAGGAACTGGACCTCGTGATGGTGCCCGGTACGGCCTTCGACCTGCGCGGCGGGCGGATGGGTCAAGGGAAGGGCTACTACGACCGTCTGCTTTCGAACGCCCGCGCCGACGCCCCGCTCGTCGCACTGGCGTTCGAGTGCCAAATCTTCGCCTCGATCCCGGTTGCGGCGCACGACGTGTTCATGGACGCTGTGATTACGGAGTCGCGGACCATTCCGGGCAAGGGGCGGAAATAGGACCGCGGCAGAGCTATTGGGAAAAATCTCTACCCAAGAGTGTCGGTCTGTGGTAAAGAAGTGGGTTATCGGGACCGAATACACCGTAACCGCCCGCGCGGGCGGTGCCCACAAGGGGTTCGCCAATGACCCGTATGTCGCGTGAGTTTTCGCTCGTTCTGCTGGGGGCCGGTCTGCTGACCGCGGGCTACTTCATGTGGCCCGAACGGGACTTCGACAAGCGCGCCGACGAACAAGCCCAGAAGCGAGTCGGCGGCAACGGGGGCGGCACCCGCACCACCGGCTTCATCTTCATCGGGCACTTCGGCGGCGGTTCGTCCAGCGTGAGCGGCGGGCGCTCGCCGGCGATGGCCAGCGTATCGAAGGGCGGCTTCGGCTCCATCGGCGGGCGCGTCGGCGGCGGCTTCGGCGGCTAACGACCTCGCGTTTCGGGAACGGCCGGCGCTCGCCGGCCGGCCGCGGCCCCGTGTCGCGCCGGCCGTCCGGTGCCGGCTCTTTTTCGTCTGTGCGCCCGCACTTCTCCTGCGGCCCGCTGCCGCCGCGCCCCTTATCAGGTACGCCCCATGCGCCGCGTCCCCATCGACCCGCGCCCGAACTGGCAGAAGCGCGTGGAAGAGTTCGGCCTCTACTACCACACCATTCGTGGCGAACCGTACTGGGACGAGTCCGCGTTCTACCAGTTCACCGCCTACGAGATCGACCGCATTGAGGAGGCCACCAACGCCCTGCACAAGATGTGCATGGACCTCGTCCAAGAGGTGGTCGAGAAGCGGATGTTCGGGCTGTTCATGATCCCCGAACCGTTCCACGAGCACGTCGCGCGGTCGTGGGAGAACGAGGAACCGTCGGTGTACGGACGGTTCGACCTCGCGTTCGACGGGGTCGGCGCGCCGAAGATGCTGGAGTACAACGCCGACACGCCGACCGCACTCGTCGAGGCGTCCGTCGCGCAGTGGATGTGGCTCAAGGACATCGACGAGCGCGGCGACCAGTTCAACAGCATCCACGAGCGCCTGATCGATGCGTGGAAGGGTGTGCTGCGGCGCGACGGCGGGCCGATCCACTTCACCACGCGCACCGAGCAGGACAATCCCGAGGACTTCATCACGACGGAGTACATGCGCGACACCGCGATTCAGGCCGGGGCGAAGACCGCGTTCATCGAACTGGGGGACATCGGCTGGGACCGCACGCGGCGGTGCTTCGTGGACAACACCGGGTTCCCGATCCACCGCTGCTTCAAGCTGTACCCGTGGGAGTGGATCGTCAACGAGGAGTTCGGGCCGAACGTCATCGCCGGCAAGACGCGCTGGGTCGAACCGGCGTGGAAGATGATCCTGAGCTGCAAAAGCATCCTGCCGCTGCTGTACGAGCGGCACCCGGACAGCCCGTTCCTGCTGCCGGCATCGTTCGACCCGCTGCCGAGCGGGAGCTACGTGAAGAAGCCGATTCACGCCCGCGAGGGGGCAAACATCGAGGTCGTCATCGACGGGCGCGTCGCCCAGACCACGAGCGGGCCGTATGGTGGTCCGGCCGTGTACCAGCAACTCGCTGCCGAACTAAAGCCCCACGACGGCCGGTACCCAATCCTCGGGAGCTGGGTCGTGGACGGCGTGTCGTGCGGCATGGGTATCCGCGAAGACGTGTCGATGATCACCGGCAACACGAGCCGGTTCGTGCCGCACCAGTTCGTCGGGTGACGGTGCGAAACGCTCCTTGATCCCGGACGCACCGCCGACTACCATTTTCGGCGCACACCGACCCCGCGCCACGGAGTTATTGGCCCATGGCTACGACGTTCGTTTTCGAGGAACTCGACGAGGGCACCCGCGACTACCTGACCGCGGTGCGCGACGGCGAGGGGCTGGGGTCGCCGGGCGTGTTCGTCGCCACGTCCGATTCGCTCCCCGGGTGCGGGTGCATCGCCGGGCCGATCATCATTATCCTCACGCTGCTCCTCACCCTCACCACGTGGGTCGGGGTCATCTACGACGACCCGGTGGGCGTGGCCCTGCTGCAAACCGGCGGGTTGCTGCTCGGGGTTGGCTCCTCATGGCGACGTTCCGCGCCGGCAAGGGGAACCGCAAGATCGCCGGCACGTGGGTGTACGTGGACCCGCTCTACCTGTACGAGGCATTCCGCGAGCAGGTGACGGTCACGCCGGTGGACGACGTCGTCGACGCCAGTTTCACGCACAATTACAACAACGGCAACTACACCAACAGTGTGGTCACGATCTCCCTGAGCGGCAGCGGCGTGACCACGGTCACGCTCAACAACGAGGCCCGCGCCGAGCAGATGGTGGTGTACCTGAACTACCTCGCGTGGGCTCGCGGGTCCGAGGGCGGGGCGCGCGCGAGCCTCCCGCCGGCCACGCTCGGCGGTGTCGCGAAATACGTCGCCAAGAACGACCAAGAGCCGCTCGACGCCGAGAACACCTTAAACCTGAATATGGTTGAGTTGGACATCACGGAGGTGCCGGAGCAGCCGACCCGCGAGGGCCGCGCGACGCCCGCACTGATCCCGTACCTCGTCCTCGGCGGCCTCGGCGCGCTGTGCTTCTTCTTCATGGCCTACGTCATCAACCCGCCGCTCCGCGACAACGCCATCTTCGACGTGGTGATGAAGGAGCCGTGCGAGCCGCGCGTGCTCCGCGCGTACTTGGTCGACTCGCGCAACACGCTACACCGCGAGGCCGTGACCGAGCGCCTGTCACGGTTCTACATCGACCCCACCGGCCACGTGCGGCGCAGCGGGCGCGACGTGGTCTTGCGCGAGGGCATGGCGAAGGTTCTGGAATCGGTGCAAACGGCGGACCAGCCGGTCGTGTCGGTGCGCGTGACCGAAAAGGGCACGCCCGCGAACAAGACCGGGGGCAAGGCGACGCGCGAGAGCAGCGTGCGCACCGAGTTCGCCATGGGGGTCAACAACGCCTTCTCCGCGCAGCCGTGGGGGACGGCGGTGCAGCCGCCGCCGAACATGACGTTCAAAGAGCCGCCGCCGCCGCGCGGCCAACAGTTCCTCGCGTTCATCGAGGCCCCCGAAGGTGCGACCGGCGTTCACTTCGACATCACGTACACCATCGAGCAGGCCGAAAACGGTCAGTTGAGAATCGCGGTCGTTGTCGAAATCCGAACCAACATCGAGGAGCGCCCGGTCGCCACGAGCACGGTCGTCGTGCCGGGCACCTTCGACGCCGGTAACCTCGAATCGCAGTCGAGTAAGATTCGCGACGCACTGGTTCTGGCGATGATCGGCACGACCGGGAACGCGCCGGGGGTGCCGGCTCCCTTGCCCATGCCGGGACCGAACCCGGCGGGCGGGTTCTAACGTAGCGCTATGTCACTGTAACACCGACGAGCACGTCGTAACCGGCGTGCGCGCCGACCGCGACCCCGAACCCGCGGACCACGAACAGGAACGTGAAGTAGAGCCCGGCGGCAGTGCGGAACACAAAGTAATCGGCGCGCATCGGTTCCCCATAGGGGCCGATGTGGTGTGCCGCAGCGAACGCCGCCGCCGCCGCGCCCGCCGCGACGAGCCACGCCACGGCCCACGGGATGCGCACCGCGCGCAGCAGCAGCGTCAGCCCGCCGAACAGCCCCAAGCGGAACAGCACCTCTTCGTAAATACCCGCGCCGATGTAGGTGAGGATTTGCGCCGCGGGCGCGGTCCGTACCGTGATCTGGAGTTTCACCCCCAGCCCGTCGATGATCGGTCCGAAGTTGCGGCTGAACTGCCACAACACCACGGCGAAGAGGGCGCTCTCGAACGCGGTGCCGAACCACGTCCCGACCGGGTCGTCGGGACGGTCGGCCCAGCGCCACCAACTCCAAATCACCATCACGCCGAGGACGACCGCGGGCGCGGCGACAAGGTAGCGCGCGCCGAACACCTCCAGCGCCCAGCGGAGCCACGCATCGGCCCCGTTGCGGAGCCGAGCGGCCTGATCGCCGCCGAGCCACACCACGCCCACCTCGTAGGCGACGAGCAGCGGCAGCAGGAAGAGGAAGCACGCCCACGGATGGCGCGTCGCGGCAAGATAGGTGCGCATCGGCGCAGCGCCTTTCATCAGTAGTAGGCACACTCCGTGTGCCGTCGCTGAACCGCTCGGAGAGCCACGGCACACGGAGTGTGCCTACTACTTTGGAACGACCTGCGCATCGGCGGCTCACATCACGACAACCTTGCGGGCGGTCGCGCACAACACACTGTGGGCGAACGGCGGGTAGCGGAACGGCCGCACCAACGGCTTCACGACGGCGTCGAGCAGCGGCCCCAGCACCGCGGCCAGCGCGCCGCCGCGCGGCCCGCGCAGGCGGTTCGGCACGAAGCCCTGCAGCTCGATCCCGTCCGACACGAACCCGTGCGCGCGCAAGAGCCGGTCGAACCCGCGGCGCGTGTACAGCCGGCGGTGCCCCGCGCCGGCGCGGCGCTCGCGCCACTCGGCCCACGAGTACGCATGGGGCAGGTACGTCACCACGAGCAGCCCGTCCGGGCGCAGTACACGGTACACTTCCTTCAGCGCCTCGCCGTCCATCGCGGTGTGTTCGAGCGTGCCCGAACCGACGACGACTTCGAACGTCTCGTCCTCGTAGGGAAGGACGCGCGGGTCACTGAGCTGCCGGTAGCGCGGGCGGGCCGCGGCGCGGAACGCCGCGAACGCCCCTTCGGGGCCAAAGTCGCAGGCGTGCAGGTCGATGCGTTCCCCGAACTTGTGCAGCAGCAGGCACGAGTCCGGGCCGTGGTTGCAGCCCCAATCGAGTACCGTGGACCCCGGCGCGATGCGCGGCGCGTACCACTCGAACACGTTGACGTGGTGCCCGATCGCGCCGGGGCGCGCGTGGCTGCGCAGGTAGCCGCAGGCGTCGGCTGTGCGCCCGTCCGCGAACTGGTCGGCGTACAGGCGCGCCAGCAGCGCCGCGCGGTCGCGCGCGGCGGCGGCGGCTACGGGTTGCGTGAGCGTCATGCTAGCCCTGCGGTCAAGAAACGAGGTCCGGATACTTCGCGCCGAGCAACTCGCGGGCGCGAACCGCCCCCACGCCGCGGACGATGCTCCCGCGGTCCGCGGCCGACAAGTCCACGTGTTCGGCGCGGGGCAACACCGCGCCGTTGGCGTCCGCCAGCACCGCGACGACCGGGCGGCCGGGCGCGCGCGGGTCGAGCCGGTTCGGGTGGTTCGCGGCCACGACCCCGACGCGCCCGTCGCTCAGCTCGACGACCGTGCCCACCGGGTAGAACGCGAGGTTCAGCAGGTATTCGGCGAAGTCGCGGTCCACTTGGCCCTGTTCGGCCATCAGGAGCACCTCGGTCAGCGCGGCGCGCGGGTCCGAGGCCGGGCGGTGCGGGCGCTCCTCGTTGAGCGCCGCGTACACGTCCGCGACGCGGAGCAACCGGCCGAGGGCCGGAAGGTCGTCGCCGCGCAGCCCGTTCGGGTAGCCGGTGCCGTCGCCGCGCTCGTGGTGCGTCGCCACGGCGGCGGCCAGCGGCCCGGCGATGGTGGGGAACCGCCACAACAGCAGTTCCGCCCCGTACTTCGGGTGCGCCTCGATCACGCGCCGCTCGTCGGCGCTCAGCGGTTCGGCCTTGGACAGCACAGACGCCGGCACCGCGAGCATCCCGCAATCCATGACGAGCGCGGTCACGACCGGGAGCAGCGGCCGACCGGCCCACTCGAAATCGAAGGGAACGACGCGCGCGACCACCTGCGCCACGTTCAGCGCGTGGGCCGCGACGAACCGCGCCGGCTCGGTCGGCGGCGCGGCGAGGAACCGCACCGGACGCGCCTGCCGCGCGTCGTCGAGCACCTCTTCCGCGAGAGTCGCCACGGTCTTCAGTTCGGCCGGGCGGTTCGATTGGACCGTGCTCAGGAACGCCGCGAGCCGGTCGATGCGATCGGCCTCGGTGCGGCGCGCGCCAAGCGCGCGCTCTTGGACCACGAGGCGGTCGCGCACCACGCCGAGCAACCCGTCGAGGCCGTCGCACAGTTTCAGCTGCGCGGCGGCCGAATCCGGGAACGCCTGCGCGGTGCGCACGGCCACATCGAGCACGGCGACCGTTTCGCGGTGGTAGCCCACGAGCGTATCGGTCCCCGCGGCGGCGAGCGCGGCAAAGTGCGCGTCGGCCGTGAACGCCCGCTGCCGGTCGAGCAACTGCTTCGCCCCGGCGAGGAGCCGCTGCGCGCGGTCGGTAAACTGCGGAAGCGGCGCGGCCGGGGCCGACGGCGCAGGCCCGGCGACGCGGTGCACCGAGTCGCGGAACGTGTCCACTTCGGCCGACAGCGACGGTGCGTCCGCGTCCACCGGAAGGGCGTCCGGGATGAGCTGCGGTGTCGCGTCGAGCCGGCGGCGGAACGCGGTAATACGGTCGAGTAGCCCCCGCGTGTCGCTCATCGCGACCCCCCAGTGCGCGGTGCGAACGGGCCGGGGCCGGCTCCCCAGAAGCCGGCACCGTACCCTTGTCGCTTGTCATCGGTGCGCGACATGGGGGAACTTGAACGGATTGTTCCGATCGCGCGGCCGGCGCGTGAGCCTACGCGGGCGCGCGAAGAATGAGAATCTGAACCCGGCCGTTGCTGCACTGCGCCCGGAACTGCTAAACTAGTCTTTCCTGCCCAGTGCCCGACCCCGGCCCGCAGACCCTCCCTGCCGAGGTTCGTTTCCATGCGGATTCGCTTCGCGCTCGTTTGTCTTACCCCGCTCGCGCTCGTGCCCGTTTCCCGCGCCGACGACCCGCCGGCGAAGGTGAGTTATTACAAGGATGTACGGCCGATCATGCAGCAGCACTGCAACGGCTGCCACCAACCGGCCAAGCCGCTCGGCGGGTACGTCACCACCGAGCACGCGGCCCTGATGAAGGCCGGGGAGCGCGAGAAGGCCGGCGTCGTGCCCGGCAAGCCTGAGAAGAGTTACCTCGTCGAGCAGATCAAGGTTCACTCGAACGGCCGCGCCGAGATGCCGAAGAACCGCGACCCGCTGACCGCGGCGCAGATCAAGACCGTGTTCGATTGGGTGACACAGGGCGCGACCGACGACACGCCGGCCAGCGCGCGGGCCGTCGCCGTGGACGCGCAGAACCCGCCCAAGTACTCCGCGCCGCCGGTCGTGACGGCGCTCAGTTTCAGTGGCGACGGGAAGTTCGTTGCCGTGACCGGGTACCACGAAATCCTGATCTACGAGACCGAGAAGTTCACACTGAAGTCGCGGCTCATCGGCATCTCCGAGCGCGTGCAGGCGCTGGCGTACTCACCGGACGGCAAGAAGCTCGCCGCGGTCGGCGGCGCGCCGGGGCGCTTCGGCGAAGTGCAGGTGTGGAACCCGGAAACGGAGAAGCTCCTCGTTTCGGCCCCGGTCACGTTCGACACTTTGTACGGCCTGAGCTGGTCACCGGACGGAACGAAAATCGCCTTCGGCTGCTCCGACAACACCGTTCGCGCCGTTGACGCTCTCAACGGCAAGCAACTGCTCCAAATGGGCACGCACTCCGATTGGGCGCTCGCCACGGTTTTCTCGCAAGACGGACTGCACCTCGCCTCCGTCAGCCGCGATATGAGCATGAAGCTCACCCACGTCGAGACGCAGCGGTTTATCGACAACATCACCAGCATCACGCCGGGCGCGCTCAAGGGCGGGCTGATGGCCGTGGACCGCCGGCCGATGAAGGACAAGCGGATGCAGAAGATTCCCGCGGACACGCCCGGCGCGAAGCCGAACCTGTACGACGAGCTCGTGATCGGCGGCTCGGACGGCGTCCCGCGTCTGTACAAGATGCACCGCGAGGTGAAGCGCGAGATCGGCGACGACTCGAACCGCGTCCGCGAGTTCGAGCGCATGCCGGGCCGCATCTCGGGTGTCGTTTTCAACCCGGACGGCGCGAAGTTCGCCGCGGTCAGTAGCCTCGACGGTAAAGGCGAGTTGCGCGTCTACGACGCCAACACCGGCGCGAAAGTCGTGTGCGAGAAGGTGACCGGCCCGGCCTACGCGGTCGCGTGGCACCCCGAGGGGAAACTGATCGCCTCCGCCGGGTTCGACGGGATCGTGTGGCTCCACGACCCCTCCACCGGCAAGCTCGTCACTAGCTTCGTTGCGATGCCGAAGAAGTGATTCCGCCCGCGAGCCGCGGGGTTCATCCCCGCGGTGATTTGGAGACGTGTTCCGGCCGGGATAAACCCGGCCGCTCGCCCACTCAAACTGAGAACCTCTTCCATGAAGCGCTTGCTACTCCCCGCAGTCGCCCTGCTCGCGTTCGCCGTGCCCGCGCTCGCACAGGAAAAGCTGCCGGCCGGGGCGAAGGTCACGAAGCTCGACGTGCGCCCCGCGAAGGTCGAACTCGACGGGCCGTTCGCGTACGCGCAACTGCTCGTCACAGCGACTCTCGATACCGGCGATACCATCGACGTGACGCGCATCGCCCAGCTCGGTGCGGCGAAGAACGCCGGCGTGAGCGCGGCCGGGCAGGTGCGCCCGCTAGCCGACGGCGACGGCGAGATCACCGTGACCCTTGGCGGTACGAGCGCGAAGGTGGCCGTGAGCGTGAAGGGATCGAAGGCCGACCCCGCGGTCAGCTTCGTGACCGACGTGCAGCCGGTGCTGTCGAAGCTGGGGTGCAACGCCGGCACCTGCCACGGCGCGCAAGCCGGCAAAAACGGGTTCAAGTTGTCGCTCCGCGGCTACGACCCGATCTACGACTTCCGCGCGCTGACCGACGACCTCGAGGGGCGGCGGTTCAACCGCGCCGCGCCGGAGAAGAGCCTGATGCTGCTCAAGCCCGCCGGGGCCGTGCCGCACCAAGGGGGCGTGACCATGCAGGCCGGCGACCCCAACTACGAACTCGTTCGCAAGTGGATCGCGCAGGGCGTGAAGCTCGACCTCGACGCGGTGCGCGTGAAGTCCATCGAAGTGTTCCCGAAGAACCCGACGGTCGGGCAGATCGGCCAGAAGCAGCAGTTCGCGGTGCTCGCGACGTACACCAACGGGCGCGTCCGCGACGTGACCGCGGAGGCGTTCATCGAGAGCAGCAACACGGAAGTGGCGACCGTCGATAAGACCGGCCTCGTGACCACCGCGCGGCGCGGCGAAACCACGATGCTCGCCCGCTACGAGGGCGCGTACGACGCCAGCACGATCATCATCATGGGCGACCGCACCGGGTTCGAATGGAAGCAACAACCGGTTCAGAACTACATCGACCAGCACGTCGACGTGAAGCTCAAAAAGGTGAAGGTGCAGGCCAGCGACCTCGCGGACGACGCGGCGTTCCTCCGGCGCGTGTACCTCGACCTGACCGGGCTGCCGCCGACCGCGGAGCAGGTGCTCGCGTTCGTCAACGACAAGGGCGATGCCCGTGCCAAGCGCGACGCGGTAATCGACCAACTGGTCGGGAGCGAGGGCTACATCGAGCACTGGTCGAACAAGTGGGCCGACATGCTCATGGTGAACCGGAAGTTCCTCGGCGACGTGGGCGCGGTGGCGTTCCGCAAGTGGATCCGCGACCGCGTGTCCGAGAACCGCCCGTACGACCAGTTCGCGTTCGACATCCTCACCGCGACCGGCTCGAACGTGGAGAACCCGCCGGCCTCGTACTTCAAGACGTTGCGCACCGCCGACACCGTGATGGAGAACACCACGCAACTGTTCCTCGCGGTGCGGTTCAACTGCAACAAGTGCCACGACCACCCGTTCGAGAAGTGGACCCAAGACCAATACTTCAGCCTCGCCGCGTACTTCGCGCAGGTGGGCCGCAACCGCGACCCGAAGTACGGCGCGCAGAACATCGGCGGCACCGCGGTGGAAGGGGCGAAGCCGCTGGTCGAGATCATCGTGGACCTGAAGGGCGGCGAGATCAAACACGACCGCACCGGCGAAAACGCCAAAGCCGGGTTCCCGTACCCGGTGCCGATGGACCAACCCGCGGGCGCGTCGCGCCGCGCGGAAGTGGCGAAGTGGATCACCTCACCGCAGAACCAGTACTTCGCCAAGAGCTACGTGAACCGCGTGTGGAGCTACCTCAACGGCGTCGGCATCATCGAGCCGGTGGACGACATCCGCGCCGGGAACCCGCCCACCAACCCGGAACTACTCGACGCGCTCACCCAAGACTTCATCAAGAGCGGGTTCGACACGCAGAAGCTCATCAAGACCATCTGCAAGAGCCGCACGTATCAGCTGTCGCTCGCCACGAACAAGTGGAACAAGGACGACGAGATCAACTACTCGCACGCGGCGGCGCGGCGGCTCCCGGCCGAGGTGCTGTTCGACGCGATCCACAAGGTGACGGGGTCGCAGAGCCGGCTGCCCGGCCTACCCGTCGGCGCGCGGGCCGCGCAACTCGTGGACAGCAACGTCGACCTGCCCGGCGGGTTCCTCGACCTGTTCAACAAGCCGGTGCGCGAAAGCTCCTGCGAGTGCGAGCGCGGCACCGGGCTGAACCTCGGCCCGATCCTCGCGATGGTGAACGGCCCCATCGTGGGCGAGGCCATCAAGGACCCCAACAACCGCATCAACCAACTGGTTCTGCGCGAGAAGGACGACGGCAAGGTGGCCGACGAGATTTACCTCTCGGTGCTGAACCGGCTGCCGACCGCGGCGGAGCGCGCCGTCGCCATCGACGCGATCCGCGCCGCGTCGAAGGAACACGCCCAGATGCTGGCCGAGTACAAGCCGAGGCTGGACGCGCTGGAGGCGTACAAGAAGACGCTCGACGACAAGCAGAAGGCGTGGGAGGATGGGCTGCGGGCGCAGAAGCCGACCGCGTGGACCCCGCTCGACGTGCGCAAGGCCAACGGCCAGTCGCCCGCTTCGCCGCTGAAGATCGGCGCGGACGGCACCGTCACCTCGACCGGCAAGGCCCCCGAAACCGACGTATACACGGTGGCCGGACTGTCGGAACTTGACAAGCCGATTACCGCGCTGCGGCTCGAAGTGTTCGCCGATCCGAGCCTGCCGGCGAAGGGGCCGGGCCGCGCGCCCAACGGGAACTTCGTGCTCCAAGAGTTCAAGCTAAACTACAAGCTGCTCGACAAGCCCGACGCCAACCCGGTCGCGGTCAAGCTGACCGCCATCGGTCAGGTGTTCGCGCAGGACGGGTTCCCGACGGCGAACGCGGTGGACAACAACCCCACCACAGGCTGGGCTACCGCACCGCGCTTCGGTCAAGACAACGCAGCGCTGTTCAAGTTCGACAAGCCGCTTAGCGGCCCAGCCGGGCTGTACCTGACCGCGGTTCTGGAACAGCGGTTCGGCCAAGCGCACCTGATCGGCAAGTTCCGCCTGTCGGTAACGACGGACCCGAACCCGCAGCTCAAGAGCCTCGTCACGCCCGCACAACTCGCGCTGTTGGAGACCCCGGCCGCGCAGCGCACGCCCGAGCAAAAGGCCGCCCTACGCGACATGTACCTGTTGCAAGATAAGGAGTACGCGCGGCTGGCCGCCGACGTCGCCAACGCCCCGCCATCGGACGCCCGCGTGTTGGGCGCGCAAGACCTCGTGTGGGCGCTCATCAACACGCCCGCCTTTTTGTTCAATCGCTAATGCCTCTGGTTAGCCGCGTGCCGAAGGCGAGCGCGGCCGCGCTCGCCTTCGGCTCGCGGCTAACCAGAAGTACTCCAATGTCTACCCTATCCGATTCCGCGCCCCTCGCCGACCGGTTGCACCAGTGGCTCGAATGGGCGGTGCAGACCGGCGCGTCGGACCTGCACGTCGTCGCGGGGCACCCGCCGGTGATCCGGTTACACGGCGACCTGACCGCACTGCCCGAAGCGCCACTGACCGAGGCCGAGGTCGAGCCGCTGCTCCTGTCCGCGTGCCCGGCCGACGCGCTCGCGCGGCTCCAGTCCGACAAGAACGCCGACTTCTCGTTCGAGTGCGCCGTCGCGGGGCGCACGATCCGGTTCCGTGCGTCGCTGTTCCTCGCGGGCGGCGGCACCGGCGGCTGCTTCCGCGTCATCCCCGATACGATCCCCGATCTCGCTTGGGCCGGGTTCCCCGAACCGATGGCCGCGAAGATCGCCGCCCTGCGCGACGGCCTCGTGATCCTGACGGGCGCGACCGGCAGCGGGAAGACGACGACGCTGGCGATGATCGTGAACCGGATGAACACGTCCGGCGGGTACCGCATCATCACCGTCGAGGAACCGGTCGAGTACCTGTTCCCGCGCGCCCCGAACTCGGTGGTCACGCAGCGCGAGGTCGGGGCCGACGTGCTCTCGTTCGCCGACGGCCTGAAGTACGGCCTGCGCCAAGACCCGGACGTGATTCTGGTGGGCGAGGTGCGCGACCGCGAGACCGCGCAGATGGCGCTCTCGGCGGCCGAAACCGGGCACCTCGTGTTCAGCACGCTGCACACCCGCGACGCGAAGGGCGCGATCACCCGGTTCCCGGACCTGTTCCCGCCCGAAATCCAGAACGGGGTTCGCGCGCAACTGGCGATGAGCCTGCGCGCCATCGTCAGCCAGCGCCTCCTGCCGGGCACCGAGAAGGGCGCGCGGCGGCACCTCGCCCTCGAGGTGATGTGGAACACGCTCCCCATCGCGAGCGCGATCCGCACGAACAAGATCGAGAGCATCGACAACTACATCCAGACCGGCCGCGAGGACGGGATGTTCACGTTCGACGAGAGCGTTAAGAAGCTGCTCCGCGCCGGGAAGATCACCCGCGCGGTCGCGGTCGAGAACGTAAGAGACGTGAACTACCTGAAGAGCTGAACTCGGCACTGTCACACCGTAACCGCATCGTCTGGCGACATGTCACGTCCGTAGTTGCTTACACTGGCCGCCCGCGATAGCATCCGCGTCAGAGCAGCGCATCAGACCATGCAACATCGAGACTCGTTGATTGGCTGAGAGTAGTGTCGGTGCGCCGCTGAGGAACTCCCATGACTCGTCGAACCACCGCGTGGTTGCTCTTCATCTTGGCCGTAATCCTGACGTTGACCTCCGCGTCCCCAGTTTGGGCACAACGAGGACGTGTTCGTTCGAACGCACCCACGCAAAACAGTGGCTCGAGTGGAGCAGCGGAAGAGAGTTCGGGCGTCTCCCTACCCGACAACACGGGGTGGTTGAGTCAATCCATCTACGCGGGTGGGTTGTTAGCAATCATCGTCCTCGTACCCGCGAAAATGCTCCGAACGGGGCAATCGGATTCAGAGGCGTTGATTGGCTGGTTCTGCCTCCTCTTTGCCATGTTCCCCCTTGCGGTTTATTGGCTCAGCGGGGGCCGGGACTGGCTCATCCCGCCTTGGTTCTTGCTCCTGTTCGGAACCGCGGTTTTCCTTGCGGCGATGGTTTTCTTTCTCCTGTTCGAGCCGATTCGTAGGCTCCTCGGCCTGGACGAATCCGCGTTCGAGAACTTCTTTCTCGGCACACACGGAAGTTCGATCGCCATGCGCGGGGTGCTCGGCGTGCCGCTCGTTTGTCTCGCCACCTACCCGCTCTACCTGTACGCGGACTACCTCGGGCCGAAGGAACGTGCCCAACGGATCACCGCGGCGACAAACGTCGGCGTCGGGTTCATGAAGGCCGAGATGCACGACGCAGCCATCGGCCAGTTCTCCAAAGTTATTAAGCAGCACGGGACTCGCCCGGAATCCGCGGACGCCTACTACTTCCGAGGGAGCATCTACTCGTTGCGGAACCGTGACGACGAGGCGATCGCCGATTTCACACACTACATCAACTTCCACCCAACTCGCGATGATGGATATGTCGTGCGCGGGGTCTCGTATCTGGTGAAAGCCGACTATGAGAAAGCAATTGCGGATTTCAGTGAGGCAATCCGCTTGAAGCCCACAGCCGAGAACTACGACGCGCGCGGCACGGCTTACGAACGGGCGAAGGTGTTCGACTAGGCCGTGGCCGATTATCGCGCCGCGATCAAACTCGACCCGAAGCACGCCGAGGCACATGCGTCTCTCGCCTGGGCGCTGGCGAGTTATCCGCGTGACGAATTGCGCGACGGGAAGAGTGCCGTGAAGTACGCGCTGCGGGCGTGCGAGCTGACGGGCGAGAAAGATACCAACGCGCTGAGCGCGCTGGCCGCCGCGTACGCCGAATGCGGCGACTTCAAGCGGGCCATCGAGTGGCAGCGGAAAGCGCTGACGCTGGGCTACCCGGGTGAACCGGAGCGGGAGGAGCGCGCGAAAAAGCGCATCAAACTGTACGAGGCGGGCAAGCCGTATCGGGAGGAGTGACGGGGCGGCGACCGGCCCCGACGCTCAGGGAGACGACCTGTTGCCTCGCCCGCACAAGTCCGCCCGCTCAGCCCGTACTCGGAACGGAGCCGCAATGTCTGCCCACATCCCGTTCGCCTGCCCGACCTGTGAGACCCGGTACACGGCCAAGATCGGCGCGGCGGGCAAAATGCTCGACTGCCGGAAGTGCGGCACGCCCCTCCGGGTTCCCACTCTCGAAGAACTGGAAGAACAGCAACGGGCCGTGTCGTTGCGGCCGAAACACCTGCTCGTGATCTGCCCGCGGTGCCTCCGCCCGCTGATCATCGCGAGCGACGCTGCCGGAACGGAGGTGTGGTGTGCGGTCGGGTGCAGGCCGTCGATCGCGGTACCGGAACTCGGACCGTACCGGTCCGAAAAGACGGCGGTGCCAAGTGCCCCAGAGAACGCGGGTGCGACAATCGACGAACCGACCGGGTGTTGCATCTCCGGACTGATCTACACAGCGCTGTACACGGTCCACGCGCTGACAGAGGACAAGACTGTGACAGCGGTTGTAATTGCTCTCGCGGTCTTGTTCACGATCTGTGTCGGCAGCGCGTGGCAATATTTCAAGAACAGATACGACTACACCATTCGGAAGCTCAACACGCTGCTCTCGATCCGACACCGCACGTTCCAGCCGTGCGATGCTCTCTTTGACGGCCTCGTCAGGACAATCGCGATGGAGTATCTGGCGGAAGACGACTGGCGGGTCGACGTCGCGGTGTGGGTGTGCAACGAGATGGTGCTGGCCTACCGAGAATTGGCCGAGCGCGAGGAGTCGTCGGACAAGAGAACGGCGTACTCAAGTATGGTTCAGAAGTGGAAAGACTTCCAGAAAAACATCATTGCAACGCAGCACTCTTGAGGTGATTTGGAACACGCTGCCCATCGCGAGCGCGATCCGCACGAACAAGATCGAGAGCATTGACAACTACATCCAGCCCGGCCGCGAGGACGGGATGTTCACGTTCGACGAGAGCGTTAAGAAACTTCTCCGCGCCGGGAAGATCACCCGCGCGGTCGCGGAGGAGAACGTGCGCGACGTGAACTACCTCAACCGTTTGAGAGTCGCCGGCACCCGCTGATACCAAATCGGGTTAATGAGTGACCGCCGGGCCGGTGTTCACCTCCCCTCGGTGAGGGTAAGTCCACACAGGTACTCTTCACCCGGGCTTGGTATGATCCCGAATCGAGCAGTTCTGTGGCCGTGCGGGGTTCTCCTCACCTGTGCCCGTGCGGGGTGACCGGTGCCTGACGGCCCAGCCCCGTCGCACGAGGCGCGCGGCGAAAAGTGGCACCCTTGGGACACGAAACGCTAGGATTTCTAGCGTTCGGTCCAAGGGTGCCACGTGGCACCGTTTTGGCACCCTTTGGCACCCTTCGGGGCCGAAACCCGCGCCCGTCGGTCGCCCGGTTCACCGACGCCGGAGCGGGGCCGTTCGGACGCGCGTGGGGTCACCTCACCTGCGGGAGCGGTGAGAACAGGCCCGATGGTCGCTCATCAACCAGACGTGATCTGAGGCTGCAACTCTCAGGATGTTACCCCTTAAGCACTTCGCACGCTTCCTTGTGGCCGGGGGCGGCGTACCCGTACTGGCTGGCGGTCACGCGCGCCAGCGCGACCAGTTGCCGCCACTTGAACGCGGCCCGCGCGCGGGCGAACTCGTCCGCGACCGTGCCGTAGTACTTCTCGGCGTGCAGCGCGCCGTCTTCGCTGGTGCCGTAGGCACGAAACAGTGCGAACACGTCCTTCGCGGCGCTCGACTTCTCTTCCCCGAGGCGGGCGGTCAGGGCGGCGGCGCGAATCTGGTCCTTGTCGCGGATCGCGGCGTCCAGTTCCTTCATCAGCGCGTCCGCGGGCACGCCCTTCACCGTCTCGCGGTGTTCGGGCCGCGGGTACGGCTCCCACTTCGGGAACTCGGCCCGTTGGGTGCGGTCACGGGCCACTTGGTAGCCGGCAAGAATCAGGCTCGTGACCTGCGTGCGCCGGTCGCCGACCGCGGCGAGGTTCCGCCACGCGTGAATGGTGTCGCAGCAGTGAACGCCGATGGAGTCGCCGTGGATGCTGCCTTCGGGTTTGTTGGCCTGCACCCACGACTTCGGCCGGCCCTCGTCGCGAAGGAGCAGTTGGTTCGCGGCCAGCGAAAGGGCGTCGCCGATGGCGTCGGCGCTGAAGCCCTCGGCCAGCGCGCCGGCCACCGCGTCTGCGGTCTGCGCGGCGTTCAGAGTGAACACTTGGTTCGCGAACTTCTCGACCCACGCGTCGTCCGTGGAGCGCGTGCCGGGCTTCGTCGCCAGCAGTTTGTACTGGTCGAGCAGCTTCGGCAGCACCTCGCGGACCTCGGCGTTGTACTTGCCTTGGTTGGCGTTTTTCTCGACATTCACGCAGTAGTGGACCGACTGGCGCAACATGGTGTGGGCGTTCGCGGTGCCGACGAAGCGGGTGAGGTCCCACGCGCGTGATACGAGCACGACGCGGTGAACCTCGGTGGCGTCGTCCACCTCAATCAACAGTTCGTTGAGCGCGTCTTCGGGCTTGCCCTGCTTGGCGATGGTGGCGAACGTCGCCTCGGCATCGGCCATCGCCTTTGCCGCGTCCTTCGGCGCGGTGCGAACCGCGGCGCGGAGGTGCTCGCCGCCGCGCTCGGTACCGAGTTTGCCCGGTTCGACGACTTTGAGCGTTTCCTTGGTGTTGCCCACGTCCTTCAGTCGCGAGGCGTTGCGGTGCAGCACCTTGAGCACGGCGAGGGGCTTCTTCGCGGCGTCGGTCTCCTGCTCGCTCATGAGGTAGGCGGGGGCGAGCGCCATCAGCGTGTGGAAGCCGATATAGTCCTCGCCGCCGAACGCGCGGGCGTTCGTGAGGGCCGCCGCCGCGACCAGTTGCTTCAGCTCGGTGCCGGCCTTCAGCTTCGCCAGCACCTTCGTAATGAGCTTGTCCGGCGGGGTTTCCTGAAGGAAGTTCACGAGCGGGTCGAGGTCGCCGAACGTGAGGCGACCGGGGCCGTCGGCGGCGAGCGCCGCGGTGCGGAACCCCAGATCGGAGGCGAGGGAGGCGCCCACGCCCGCGGCGATCATCCCGCGGCCGATGTCGGAGAACAGTTCGCGGCGCGTGCGCGTGAACATTACAAACTCCCGGAAGAGGAAGGGAGGTGGCTGGAAACTCGCAACTGCGCTTGAGGATACCGCGCGGGGGCGCGCGGCGGAAGCAGAAACGGCACGCGCGCGGATCACTGCGTCGGACTGGGGGTCCAACTCGGACGGAACGATTCCTGCTTGTGCCGGGCTTTGTGAAACGCCTCCGCGAGGTACACCAACGAGGCGCAGCGGGCGCGGAACGCGGCCGACACGTCCGGCCTTGCGACGGCGGCGTCCGCGTCGATCACCAACCGGTTGTGGGCCTCGTACTCGGCCGGCACGCCCTGCGCCCGCATCCCTTCGAGCAGTGTCGATTCGATCTGCGAGAACTTCTCGACCAGTTCCGGCGTGACGGAACACTCGTGCTTCTTGTACACCTTCAGTTCACGGGGCGCGCTGTCGGCCGCGGCCTCGACGCCCGGAAGCTCTTCTTTTTGCATGTGCAGCAGCAACCCCAACAGCCCGGCGAGAATCAGCACCGCGGCCAGTGCGAAGAACAGCGGGGCTCCGGGGATCGTGTTGAGCTTCATCACCAAAGAGAGGAGCGCGACGGCGCAGCCCGCGCCGAGCGCGGTGAACGGCCACGGCACCAACCTCGACCACGCGCCCCAAAGTTTGGCGAGAGCACCCGGCCCGCCGGACCTCTTGCCCGCGGCCCGCGCCGTGCCGTCGGGCACGTTGACGATCAGCACGGTGATGTTGTCCGGCCCGCCGCGCAGGTTCGCGAGTTGAACGAGGAACCGCGCCGCTTCGTCGGCCGGCAGCGCCGTGACGACCGCCCCGACCTCTTGGGGGGTCACGACGCCCGTTAGCCCGTCGCTACAGAGTAGGTATGAGTCGCCCGGTTCGACCGGGTGCGGCCCCTCAATGTCCACTTCCACATCGGGATCGGGGCCGAGCGAGCGGATGATAACGTTCTTCTTGAAGTCCCCCAGTTCGTCGGGGTCCACGCCCTGCCGCCGCGCGATTTCCCAGACCCACGAGTGATCGAAAGTGAGTTGCTCGGCGAACCCCTTGCGGATGCGGTACGCGCGGCTGTCCCCGACGTGGCCGACCCACGCGCCTTCGGGGCGTAAGATCAGAGCAGTGCTCGTGGTGCCGAGGCCCCGGAACTCCGGGTTCTGCTGGCCGATGGAATAGATACCGGCGTTGGTCTCTTGGAACGCGCGGCGGATCGCGGGGATGACCCCGTCGCGGGCGTGCTTGGCGTAAAGGAACGGGATGTCGCGCGCGGCCTTCGCACTGGCCTTCTCGCCGACCGCGTGCCCGCCCATGCCATCGGCGACTACGAACACGTGACCCTGAGCTTGGAACGAAGCGATATCGAGGGCGGGGTTGGAGGCGCAAGCGTCCTGATTGTGGCTGCGTTTCACGCCCACATCTGTCAACGCGGCGAATCGTACAGGGTCAAAAGCCGACACGGACCACCCCTGAGTACTCTACTTGGCCCCTTCACACATCCTACGCCATCGCCGGGCCGCGTGCCGGAATGTTCCCGCGCCGGCGGCGCGTTTTCTTGGCGGAACCGGGTGGCGTTGACCTTTTCGCCGCGCGTGGTATGCCGGGCGGACGCAAAATGCAACACCGACCGCCCGCCGAGGGTACGTGGAATGGCGACGGCTCGCACCGTTCGACTCGCCGGGTTCTTCGCGGCGCTCGCACTGGCCGGGTGCGTGGACCGCAAGTTCGTGATCGAATCGAACGTCCCGAACGCCCAAGTGTACATCGACAACAAGCCGGTCGGCGCGGCCCCGGCGTACTCCACGTTCCAGTACTACGGCCACTACACGATCACCGTCGTTCACCCCGGCTACGAGACCGTGGTGAAGCGCCAGCACGTCGCGGCCCCGTGGTACGCCTACCCGCCGTTCGACTTCTTCGCCGAGGCAATCTGGCCGTTCCCGATCCGCGACACCCGGCGCTACTACATCGAGTTGTACGAAGCGACGCCGACGCGCACCGACGACCTGCTGAACCGGGCCGACGCCCTGCGCCAGCGCGGCGCGCTGCTGCCGCAAGCCGAGCGCCCGGCCGCGCCGCGCCCGCCCGTCGTTCCGCCCCCGGTCGCGCCCGCGACCGGCCCCGGTCCGGTGGTGCCGAACGTCACGCCCGGCCCGTGATCTCACCGTAACGACGACGCGATCTGAACCAGCTTCTTCTCGAAGACCCGCTGCTTCGGCAGCGGGCACCACGCTATCACCACGACGGTTTTTTCGCCCACGCGCGTGCCGGAGACGACTGTCAGGCGGTTCGCGGCCTTCGCGTTCGGCACCGTGGTCACGAGGCGCACGACCGGGGTGGACGTGTGCCCGGCGCTCGGCACGTCGTCGCCCTGTAACGGCGTATCGGCCGTCAGTTCCTTGATGGTGAACGCGAGGTCGGCCCCGCCCGCCTTGATGCGGGCCGCTTCGAGGTCTTCGGCGTACTTCCGCGCGGTCTGCGCCGCGTCGCCCCCGCCCGCGTCCAGCAGGAAGACGCTCAGTTCGGCCGTGTCCGGCAGGGCGCGCGTGTCCCACTCCGGCGCGGCCGAGATTTCCAGTCGCCGGTCGAGGTCCGGCTCGAACTCCTTCAGTGCCACGATGTCTCGCTCCGGCAGCTCCCGCCAACTGTCCTTTGGATCCGGGTCCGAGTCGGTGAGCGTGTACCCCACCTTGTCCCCCTTGTAATCGACGCCGTTCGCCTGTTTCGGCTCCCACTTCGCGCGCAGGTCCTGCGTCTTGAACTTGGTGCGGAACTCGGCGAACGCCGGCTTCATTTCCTCGTAGTCGGACTCTTTGCACCAACTGAGCCAGTAGTAGGCGAGACCGAACCGCTCCACGGCGTACACCTCGCCCATCCAGACGATGCCGTCCGGCGACGGGGCGCGGAACTTGAACCCGTTGGTGAACGGCTCGGTCGTCGCAATGGGGGCCTTGAGCCACTCGCCCGCGACCGGCGGTTCCTCGCGGAACTGGTCCATCAGGAACAACTTCGGGAACGGGCGGTGCAAGTGGTTCCGCATGACGCGCTGCCGCGGGGCACGGTTGTCGCGCGGCGTGTACGCCCCGAACGCGGCGTAGGCCTCGGTGCCGTCGTGCTTGAACGCCGCCACGTAAGGCGTTTCGAGCTTGACGCGCAGGCCGTCGTCGGCGAGCCACCCGCTCGGCACCGGGTCCATCGCAATGTTGATGTCGTTGTAGCGCGTGACCGTGTCGGACGGCGTCGGGGCGCCCGCGTTCTTGCCCTTGATCTTGAAGAAGATTGCGAGCGCGGCCCCGGCTAGCAGCACCGCCACCACGCCCGCGAGGATGTACCCTTGGGCCTTGTTGGTGCCGCGGGCCGGCAGCCGTTCGTCCGGGTCGCGCTCCTCGTCGGCCTTGCGCCCGACCTCTTCGAACTCGGGGTCCGACGGCGGCGCGCCGCGTCTATTCGCCGGCGGCACCGTGGGGAAGCTCGGCGCGGACATGGCGGCAGTCGGGCCACTCGGCGGGGCCGCTTGCGGCGGGCCGAGGGTGAATTGCATCGTGCATTGCGGGCAACTCAGCACGACGCCCGCCGGAACGCGCGCCGGGTCGAAGACGAACGGACAACTCGGGTTCGGGCACTTCAACATGGCACGCTCGCGTTCGTTCGGTGTCGCTCGGGCCTCGGTTCACCCTTCCAGTGTACCGTCGCGCGGGGGCGAAGGGGGAAGGTACTCGGCTTCCGCTTCGGACGCGGACGACGGCGCGAACGGCTCTTCGATTTCGGTCGGTACGGACACGCCCGCACCGTCGTCCGCGTCCGGCAGGTCGTCGTCCTCCGGTTCCAGTTCCACCATCTCCAGCGGGTCCAGCGCCGTCACGTCGGCCACGCGGATCGCGCTCTCGCCGGACAGCAGCGCGAGCAGTTCCGGCAGCACGTGCTTGGCGCGCCACCCGCGGCACACGGGCACGTCGGGCAGCGGGTCGCCGAACACCCGGCTCCGCACCACCGATTTCAGGTCGCTGTTCGACGAGATCAGGTTCGGGGCGATGCGGTTGCGCCCGGCGTAGTCGTTCAGCACCACGTTCAGCAGGCTCCCGAGCAGCACCACGTTGGGCGGCTCGCTGTCG
The DNA here is from genome assembly GCA_016872595.1 of Planctomycetota bacterium. GTDB lineage: Bacteria > Planctomycetota > Planctomycetia > Gemmatales > Gemmataceae > Gemmata. The sequence continues at coordinate 3,700 of VGZJ01000039.1, read as the reverse complement.
CGCGTCTCCGGTTCCGGGCACTGGGCCGGCGGCACCGCGCGGCCGCGCCGGATCGCCTCCAGAATGCTCTCGTCTTGGCCCCGCGGCAGCCCGCGGTAGGCGTGCAGGTCCTCGAGCTTCGCCGGCGCGCGCTTCGCGATCTCGATCATCAGGTCGTCGCGCATGATGTACCGCACCGGGCGGTTCTGGCGCTCCGCGAACTTGTCGCGCCAACCGTGCAGCTCGCGGGCGACGGCCAGCCCGCGCCGGTCGAGCGCCCCGATCCCCTTGATCCTGCGCCACCGCTCGATGCTGGCGTCGTCGTCCGCGGCCTTCCGCACCGCGGTCGCGAACTCCTCTTCGGCCCACGCCAGCCGCTTGTACCGCGTCAGCCGGTCGGTCAGCTTCCGGTGCGCGGGCAGAAGGTACCGTACGTCGTCGTAGGCGTACCGCACTTGGGCCGGCGTCAGCGGGCGCTTGCGCCAGTCGGTCAGCGTTTCGCCCTTCTGCATCCGCTGGCGCAGCAGGTCGTGGACGAGGCCCGCGTACCCGATCGGGTACGTCATCCCCACCATGCCCGCCGCGATCTGCACGTCGAACACCCGCGCCGGCGGCTTCCCCGTCTCGAAGTAGCACATCCGAATGTCCTCGCGCCCGGCGTGGACAATCGTGGTCCGCTTCGGGTCGAGGAGCAGGTCCCAGAACCCGTCGAGCGGGCCGCACTCGTAGGGGTCGATAATGATGAGCTCGTCCGCGGTCGCGACTTGGACGAGGCACAGTTCGGGGCGGTAGGCGTCCTCACCCACGAACTCGGTATCGAACCCGACGTGCGGCGCTTTTGCGATCCGCCCGAGGCAGGCCGCGAGTTGGGCCGGGTCGGTGACGAGCAGTTCAGGAAGGGCGGGGCGCTTGGTCGGTCGGCGGGGCATGAAGGGGAACCGTGGGGCGCGAGTGACGAATACCCCCTCAGCATAGCCCGCGAACGCGATCCGCCCACGTCACGCCGAACCGGGTGGGGACACTGGGCAACGTGGACAACCGCGGGCCGCCGATCGGGGGGCTACGCGATCACGGGGTCAGATTGCCAAAAAGAGATCGTCAATTCCCGACCCAGAGCGCCAGTCCGCCCCCCAGAGCGCCACCACTATTGGAGTGGCGCTCTGGGGGAAACGGCTGTTTTTCCAGTGTTTTCCACCCCAGAGCGCCAGAGCGCCAACTCGTCTGGGGTTCGCGACCTCGTGCAAAGTGTCACAAGCCGCCGCCCGCGCGTCACGGGGCCGCCTTGAGGCGAACCGTGTTCCCGTCGCCCAGCGCGAGGCGATGCTCCTCGACCAGTACGTCGATGGCGGTTGCGAGGCGCTCGCGGATGTTCGGGCCGACGCGCTTGAAGCCGAGCTTCTTCGACGCCGCGGAGATCAGGTCGTCCGCCGGCATCGAGCCGTACTCGGTCAGGGCCGCCTCCAACGCCACGCGAACGGACGCTTCCGGAACCTTCTCGATCGACTCGTACTCGATCACCTTCGCCTTCGGCTCGTTGACAGGCGCGAGGTCCGAAACAGGCTCCGCAGCCGCTCGCGGCTTCGCGGGCGCTGGCAGGGGCGTCTTCGCAGCCTCGAGCGCGTCGAGTACCTTCGCCACTTGCGCCGCGCGGTTCCGCACCCAATCCATTGACCACACGCGCACGAGACGCCAGCCGAGCGATTCGAGAACCGATTGGCGCAGCCGATCGCGGTCGCGCGCGGTGGCGGCGCTGTGGTAGCTCGCGCCGTCGCACTCGACGCCGAGCAAGTAGCGCCCGCTCTGGCCGTCCGTAATGGCGAGGTCGATGCGGTAGCCGCCGCACCCGACCTGCCGGTGAACGGTCAGCCCGCGCCGCGACAGTTCGTCGCCCACGTCTTGCTCGAACGGGCTATCCGCCCCGCGCTCGTTGGCCTCGGTGACGGCCGCGGCCAACGCGACCGGGCCGCGCTCGGCGTAGTCGAGGAAGGACTTCAGCAGCTTCGCGCCTTCGGCGCTCGTGCGCGACAGGTCGATGTCGCCGGCGGTCATGCTCGAAACGACGGTCATGGCGAACCGGGCGCGCGTGACCGCGACGTTCAGCCGCCGCTCGCCGCCGTCGCGGTTCAGCGGGCCGAACCGCATCATCACCTTGCCCGCGGCGTCCGGGCCGTAGCCGACGCTCAGCATGATATGGTCGCGCTCGTCGCCCTGCACGTTTTCGAGGTTTTTCACGAAGAACGGGTCGGCGCGCTCCGCGGAGAAGAAGTCTTCGCAGTCCTTGCTCTGCCGGCGCAGCACTTCGAGCTCGTCCAGAATGCGGTCCTGCTGGCGCTGGCTGAACGCGATCACGCCGAGGCTCTTGTCGGGCGTCGTGCGGGCGTGGTCCATCACCAGCGCCGCGACCTTGCGGGCCTCCACCGCGTTCACGCCGTCCTTGAACACCGCGCCTTCGACGCGCACCAGTTGCACCGCGCGGGCCGTGGCCTCGTCCGCGCTGGGGAACGTGACGAGCGCGCCGTCGTAGAAGTGCCGGTTGCTGAACGCGATCAGCCCTTCGCGCCGGCTCCGGTAGTGCCAGCGGAGCCGCTTGCGGCACAGCCCCAGCGAAAGGCACACATTCAGCAGGCTCTCGAACCCGGCGGTGCCGCTGTCGTCCGGCTCGTCGTCGTCGGCGTCGCCGCCGGTGCGCGTGAAGAAATCTGTCGGCGGGAGCTGCTTCGGGTCGCCGCCGACCACGAGTTGCTTCGCGCGGTAGATGGCGCACACCGCGTCGTGCGGGCGCACCTGCGAGGCCTCGTCGAAGATCACCAGATCGAACGCGAACTCGGCGCTGTCGAGGAACGTGCTGACCGCTAGCGGACTCATCATCAGGCACGGCTTGAGCCGCGGGAGCAGCGTGGGAATCTTGCCGAACAAGTGGCGCAACGGCAGGTGCCGGCGCTTCTTGTTGACCTCGCGCAGCAGGACGCCCAGTTCGGAAGCGTCGGGCGCGCCGTCGCGCGTCCGCGGGCGGTCGGGTTTGTTCAACAGGCCGGCGCGGACGCGGCCGGCGGCGCTGCGCACCGCGGCGCGATCGAGGTCCGCGAACCGACTCACAAGGCGCTCGTGGCCTTCCGTCGTGAAGGTGCCGAGTACGGGGACCTGCGCGTGCAGCGCGTCGAGCCACAACCGCAAGAATCGCGCGCGGTAGGCGTCGGCCGCGGCCTCCGGGGGGAACTCGCCGGCGCGGACCTCGTCCAGCACCGCGCTCACGCCAGCCGCGGTCGCTGCGCGCTCGGTGTGAACGAACCGCACCCACTCGAACACGCGGTCGGCGTCCGCGGCGCGGTCGGCGCTCCAGCGCGCGAGGTCCGCGAGCGGGAGCGCGCTCAGCACCACACCGACCGAAACGTCGGCGTCCGGGGCGAACAGCACCTTGGTGACGTGGTCCCACGCGCCCGCGAGCGCCCCGCCGCGCGCGGCTTCCGATTGCTTGATCGCCGGGCCGACGCGGTCGCGCGCGACCTTGTCCGAAAGTGCCGCGCCGAGTTGCGGCGTGAGCGCGCGCGGCCAGCGGTCTAGGAACGCGAGCAACTGCGCCCCGAGCGCGGCGCGTTCGACGCGAACGTTCGCATCCGCGGGTTGCCCCTCTTCCAGCCGGCGCACGGTGGCCGCGACTGCGGCCAGTTTCGCTACCGTGGCCGCGGCCGCGCGCACGCGCGGCGCGGGTACGTCGCCGCCC
>VGZJ01000038.1 GCA_016872595.1 Planctomycetota bacterium | reverse complement strand
CGCCCCGTCGTCACACGGTGATGATGAAGAACGTCGCCGGACTCCACAACCGGATGTACGGGTAACGACCACACAGGATCGTCTGGCCGAAGTGCGACTGAACCAACACCTATTGCGCAACGAGTCTATTCACAAGCCTCCCGCGGCGACCCCGCGGGGAGAGGGGTTGAGGGAATGCCAGTCACCCCCGTACAGACGCCCGCCGGGATCGAACCGGCGTTCGATCTGGCCGCGTACTACCCGATCCTCATTTACGCGGTCGTGTGCTTTGCGTTCGCCGTCGGCACCATCGCCGCGACGCACCTGTTCCCGCTCAAGCCGCGTAAACCGAACCGCATCAAGCAGATGCCGTACGAGTCCGGCATGGACCCGGTCGGCTCGGCGCGCATGCAGTTCGACATCAAGTTCTACCTCATCGCCATCCTGTTCCTCGTGTTCGACGTGGAACTCCTGTTCCTGTACCCGTGGGCGGTGATCGCCTACGGGGAGGCCGGCAGTCAGGCGTGGCGCACCGTGTTCGGTACGGTCGTGTTCATCGAAATCCTCGTCTTCCTCGCGACGTTCATTATCGCCTACGTCTACGCTTGGAAGAAGGGAGTGTTCCAGTGGCGCTAACGAACCTGCTGCCGGACTTTCTGGTTTCCAAGCTGGACTTCCTCGCGAACATGGCCCGCAAGCACAGCCTGTGGCCCATGCCGTTCGCCACCGCGTGCTGCGGCATCGAGTTGATGGCGACCGCGAGCAGCCGCTACGACATCGCGCGATTCGGCTCCGAGGCCATGCGGTTCTCGCCGCGGCAGTGCGACGTGATGATCGTCGCCGGGCGCGTGGCGATGAAGATGGTGCCCGTGATGCAGCGCATTTGGCTGCAAATGCCGGAACCGAAGTGGTGCATCAGCATGGGCGCGTGCGCCAGTTCCGGCGGCGTGTTCGACACCTACGCCGTGGTGCAGGGCATCGACCGCTTCATCCCGGTCGATGTGTACGTGCCCGGGTGCCCGCCGCGCCCGGAGCAACTGATCCGCTCGATCCTCGACCTACAAGAGAAGATTCAGCTGACGGGTACGATTGACGCGCGCGAGTTCGCGGCGCGCAACACCTACGAAGGCCCGACGGCGCTGGCCCGCGAACTGAACCCGGAAGAAGCGATTGTCGCGCCCGGCGACTACCGCGCCGCGACGCGGCTGAGGAAGCCGCTGAGTTGATTGCCCCGGGACCGCGGGCGTCCCGCCCGCTGCTAGGTACGTGGGGTGACTGATACGAAGTAACGCAAAGCCGCCTCTTTCGCTCAGCGGCAGGCGGGACGCCCGCGGTCCCAGAGAAAACCGAAGCAGCGGGCGGGACGCCCGCGGTCCCGGGAGAAGCCACCATGCCCTACCTCGACACCCTCAACGCGAAGTTCGCCGGGGCGTTCACCACGTCCGCGTTTCGCGACAACGCGCGCGTCAGCGTCGGCGCGGATAAAGCCGCGCTGGTGCTGTTCGACCTGTTGAAGTGCCTGAAGGACGAGTGCGGGTTCGACTTCCTCGCGGAACTCGGCGGCATCGACTACATGGGCTACCCGAACGCGACCGACCGCTTCTGCGTCGTGTACGGGCTGGCCAACCTCACCACCGGCGAGCGCGTGTGGGTGAAGGCGTTCGCCAACGACCCGGACCCGGAACTGCCGTCGGTTGTGGAGTTGTGGCGCGGCGCGGACTGGATGGAGCGCGAGGTGTACGACATGTACGGCGTGCGCTTCAGTGGGCACCCGGACCACCGCCGCATCCTGATGCCGAGCGAGTACACCGGCCACCCGCTGCGCAAGGACTACCCCCTGCGCGGCTACGGCGAGCGCCACAACTTCCCCACCGTGACCCGCGCGGATAGCTAGGCGAACCGCCGGCGTGAGCCGGCGGGTGATCGCGCTTGGACAAGACCCGGCCGGCTCACGCCGGCGGTTCGCCGGAGCCAGTTATGCCGCTACAGACCGCTACTCCCGTTGCCGAAGACGTCGCCGGTGCGGACGCGGAGTTCCTCTACACCCTGAACTTCGGGCCGCAGCACCCGGCCACGCACACCACGCTGCGCCTGATCCTCACGCTCGACGGCGAGACCATCGTCAAGGCCGTGCCGGACATCGGCTACCTGCACAGCGGGTTCGAGAAGCTGGGCGAAGACCTCGACTTCAACCAGTACGTCACCATCGTCGACCGGATGAACTACATCTCGCCGGTCGCCAACGAGATCGCGTGGCACCACACCGTCGAGAAGCTGATCGGCATCGAGATCACGCCGCGCTGCAAGTACGTTCGCACCATCCTCGCGGAACTGGCCCGCATTTCGGACCACTTGCTCTGCGTCGGGGCCGCGGCGCTCGACCTCGGCGCGCTCACCGCGTTCCTGTACGCCTTCAACGCCCGCGAGAAGGTCTACAACATCATCGAGGCGACCGCGGGCCAGAGGTTCCACCCCTCGTACACGCGCGTCGGCGGCCTCTCCGCGGACATCTCGGACGAAGTCGTCGCGCTGATTCGCGACTTCGTGAAGACGTTCCCGAAGGTTCACGGCGACATCGTTCGGCTGCTGAACCGGAACCGCATCTTCATCGACCGCACGAAGGGCATCGGTGTGCTGTCGAAGGAAGACGCGATCAGCTACAGCGCCAGCGGCCCCGTGGCCCGCGCCAGCGGCGTCGTCCGCGACCTGCGCAAAGACGAGCCGTACCTCGCCTACAAGGAACTCGCGTCGGCCTTCAAGGTGGTGTGCGGCAAGGGCGGCGACTGCTACAACCGCTACCTCGTCCGCATGGGCGAGATGCTCGAAAGCTGGAAGATCATCGCCGCGGCCGTCGAGAGCCTGCCGACCGGCCCGGTGAACGTCGACCTCAACGACAAACTGACGATCCCCGACAAGAACGCGACCTACCGCAGCATCGAGGGGCTGATCCAGCACTTCGAGCTGTTCATGTGGAACCGGCGCTGGGAAACGCCAGTGGAAGAGGTGTACGGCGCGAACGAGACCGCGAACGGCGAGTTGGGCTTCTACGTGGTGGCCGACGGCAGCGGCACCGCGTTCCGCGCCCGCACGCGTCCCCCGTCGTTCATCCACTTCGCGATGTTCCCGCTGATGATGGAAGGCCACCAGATCAGCGACGTGCCCGCGGTGCTGGGGAGCCTGAACATCATCGCGGCGGAGTTGGATCGGTAGGAGCTTACAGTTGACAGTTTGCAGCTAACAGTCGGTCGGTGACAGGTATTGGCTCCGTTTGCCGCTCAGTCGTTGAGCGACTGCAAGCTGTAAACTGCGGTCTGTAAGCTGTCAGGGTGGTCGAATGCAGGACTTCCGCAATCTGAAGGTGTGGCAAAAGGCACACTCGCTTGTGCTCGCGGTGTACCGCGCGACGAAAGGCTTCCCAAAGGAAGAGCTGTTCTCGCTGACTCAGCAAATGCGCCGCTCGGCGATGTCTGTGCCCACGAACATCGCCGAGGGATGCGGGCGGAGCACGAACGCGGACTTCGCCCGCTTTCTGTGGATCGCAAACGGTTCGGCGAAGGAACTGGATTATCAAACGCTCTTGGCCCACGATTTGGGCTATCTCGATGAAGCTGCTTACGCGGAGTTGTCGGGGCCTCTGGCCGAAGTGAAACGGATGCTCGCGGGACTCATTCAGTCGGTCAGTGCCTGAGGGGTTCGACTGTCGTCTGCAAACTGTTAGCTGTGAGCCAACGCACATGGGCGCGCTTTCCGAAGACATCAAGAACCGCATCCGGGCGTACATCCCGAAGTACCCGCGTAAGCAGGCGGTGACGCTGCCGGCGCTGCACCTCGTTCACGACGAGCTGCGCACCGTCAGCAACGAGGCCATCGTCGAGATCGCGGAGATTCTGGAACTGCACCCGTCGGAAGTTCACGACACGATGACCTTCTACGAGTTTTTCAAGGGCGAGGGCCAGAAACTCGGGAAGACGCGGTTGTGGGTGTGCCGCGGGCTGGCGTGTATGCTCCGCGGCGCGTACGAGTTGTTGGAACACTGCGAACACAAGCTGGGCGTCCACTGTGGCGAGACGACGACCGACGGGAAGATCACGCTGGAGTTCGCGGAGTGCATCGGCGCGTGCGACGGCGCGCCCGCGTGCCTCATCAACGACAAGCACGCGATGAACGTGACCAACGAGAAGGCCGATACGCTCATTACCGAATTGAAGCTGCGCTAGCTGTGAGCTATCAGCTATCAGCTATCAGCCAGAAGTGTGGCTGGTGGCCTGAAGGTAGCTGGTCGTTCTTGCTGGCTGAAAGCTGATAGCCGAAAGCTGATAGCTCCCATGCCATACGAACCTGTACTTCTGGCGCGGATCAACAAGCCGAACAGCGGCAAGCTGGAGGGCTACCGCGCGGACGGCGGCTACGAGGCGTTCGCGCGCGCGCTCAAGGACAAGAAGCCGCTCGACGTGGTTACGCAGGTGAAGGACAGCGGGCTGCGCGGGCGCGGCGGCGCGGGCTTCCCCTGCGGACTCAAGTGGACGTTCCTGCCGAAGGATCACCCCGGCCCGATCTACCTGTGCGTCAACGCGGATGAGTCCGAGCCGTGTACGTACAACAACCGCATCCTGATGGAGAAGGACCCCCATCAGGTGCTCGAAGGGATCATGCTCGCGTGCTACGCGATCCGGTCCCAGAAGGCGTTCTTCTACGTCCGCTACGAGTACGGCGATTCGTTCCGCTCGCTCGAAGCCGCGGTCGCCGAACTATACGCGGCGAAGCTGCTCGGCACCAACATCCTCGGTAGCGGCTTCGACCTCGACATCGTCCTCCACCGCGGCGCGGGCGCGTACATCTGCGGCGAGGAAACCGGGCTAATCGAGTCGCTCGAAGGCAAGCGCGCGTGGCCGCGGATCAAGCCGCCGTTCCCCGCGATTGAAGGCGCGTTCCGCAAGCCGACCATCGTGAACAACGTCGAAACGCTCGCGTGCGTCACACAGATCATGAAGAACGGCAACGACTGGTTCAAGTCCATCGGCGTGCCGCCGAACCCGGCCAACCCGCGCGACGCGGGCGGCTACGGCCCGAAGCTGTACACGCTCGCCGGGCACGTCGAGAAGCCGGTGTGCGTCGAGGTGCCGATGGGCATCACCATTCGCGACCTCGTCGAGAAACACGGCGGTGGCGTGTGGAAGGGCCGCAAGGCGAAGGCCGTGAACCCCGGCGGCCTCAGCATGGGCTTCGTGGACGTGAACGCCCCGCTGAGGGGCGCGGACGGGAAGACAGAGTACGACATCCCGCTCGACTTCAACGGCCCCGGCTCGGTCGGGTGCCTCGGCCTCGGCACGGCCGCGGTCACGGTCATCGACGACCAGACCAGCATGATCGACGTGCTGCACAACGTCTGCCAGTTCTTCAGCCACGAGAGCTGCGGCCAGTGTACGCCGTGCCGCGAGGGTACCGGCTGGATGCTGAAGATCACCGACCGGCTGCGCCGCGGGCTGGGCCGGCGCGAAGACCTCGACATCCTGATTGACGTCGGCGACCGAATCGGCATCATGCCGGGAACGACCATCTGCGGCCTGTCCGACGGGGCTGGGTGGCCGGTGAAGACGGCGATCCGCAAGTTCCGCGCGGAGTTCGAGGCCGCCATCAAGAGCGGCGCGAAGAGCAAGTACGCGAAGGCGCTGGCAATGGCCGGGGCGCATTAACCCAAACGCGGAGGTCACGACGATGCGTTCGATGATCGTGCTCGCGGTTCTGCTGACGGCGCTGGCCGGCTGTAAGAAGCCGAAGCCCACGTCGGCTTCGCGCGACGAGTCGGCCAACGCGAAGCCGCAGCAACCGGCCGCGCCGACGCCCGCGCCGGGCGCCAACCCCAAGAACACCAAGAAGGACGAACCGAATTGGCTCACGGACCCGCGGTTCAAGAAGGAGCAACCGAAGTTCGATCCGGGCAAGCCGGTCGATCCGGCCCCGACGACCGCGCCCGGCACGGGCACCGGCGGCGTCGGCAAGCAGCCCATCGGCATCACGCCGCCGCAGGGTGGTTGGACCGGCCCGGTTCCCGGCGTCGAGTTGCCCGGTCCCGGTGGCCCCAACCCCAACCCCGGCGCGGTTCCGCCGGTGCCCGACCCCGGTGCGCCGCCGATGCCCGGCGTCGGCTCGCTCCCCCCGCCCGGCCCCGGTATGGGCGTGCTGCAACCGCAGCCGAACCCCAACCCGAATCCGCCGCCGCTGCCCGGCGGCAACACGCCCGTGGGGGCCGCGCGCAAGGCCGTCGCACTGGCCGACATGCGCGACCTGCAAATCTTCATTCACGACGCCTCGCTCGCCAGCGGCAAGATGCCCACGCCGGGCGACATCTACAACGCGCTCGTCGCCGCCCGGTCGCCCTGCGCGGAGCACGTAAAGGCCGGGTCGATCATCCTGACGGGCGCGAAAGAGCGCGAGAGCGTCTGGGCCTACGAGACCGCCGCCCTCACCGGGGTCGGGTTGGTGGTGAGCCAAAACGGGGTCGAGAAGCTGACCGCCGCCGAACTGAAACAGCGGTTGAAGTAGCGCGAAGTTCGATTGCAGATTTGTGATTGGCGATTGGAAGAGCAAGCGACGTGATCGCTTTCAATCGTCAATCACAAATCTGCAATCGGAAATCTTGGGGATCGATATGCCGACGGTTTACGTGAACGACAAGCCGGTCGAGATCGGCACGGCGAAGCTCAACTGCGTGCAGGCCGCGGAGCTGGCCGGCGCGTTCCTCCCGCACTACTGCTGGCACGAGGCGCTGTCCGTCGTGGCGAGTTGCCGCATGTGCCTCGTCGAGATGGGCGACCTCAAAGACGGCAAAGTGACCATGCAGCCGAAGGTGTTGCCCGGCTGCCAGACGCCCGTGAAGGACGGCACCGTCATCGTCACCGGCGACTACGACAAGCGCGACCGCGCACTGCCGGTGCTGCCCTACGACCCCGCGTACACCAAGACCGCGCCGCTCGGGGCGCGCGCGAAAAAGGCCCAAGCGGACACGCTCGAAGGGCTGCTCATCAACCACCCGCTCGACTGCCCGGTGTGCGACAAGGCCGGCGAGTGCAAGCTGCAAGACTTCAGCTACAAGTACGGCCGCTCCGAGTCGCGCATGGTCGATCTGAAGAACACGCCGGCCAACAAGCCCGGTCTGTCCAGCAAGATCACGCTGTTCACCGACCGCTGCATCATGTGTACGCGGTGCGTGCGGTTCACGCGCGAGATTTCGGGCACCGCGGAGCTGCAAGTGGTCGGCCGCGGGCACCACGAGGAGATCGACACGTTCCCCGGGCGGCCGCTGGAAAACAAGCTCGCCGGCAACGTCGTCGACCTGTGCCCGGTCGGGGCGCTCGGGAGCAAGGACTTCCTCTACAAGCAGCGCGTCTGGTACTTAAAGACGACCGACGGCGTGTGCAACGGCTGTTCGACCGGGTGCAGCACCTACGTCGATACGAACAAGGACATCGTGTACCGGCTCCGCGCGCGCTACAACCCGAAGGCGCAGGGGCACTTCATGTGCGACGACGGGCGCTACGGCTACCACCACGCCAACAGCGGCGAGCGGTTCGTACGCCCCGTCGTGAAGACCGAGGGCCGGTTCAAGCCGGTGCCGTGGAGCGTGCTGCTCCCGCAACTCAAACTCGACTTCCAGACCGCCGCGAACCAGAACGCGATGAGCACGGTCGCGGTGCTGTCGCCGTTCCTCACCGTCGAAGAAGCCTTCTTGTTGGGGAGCTACTTCAAGAGCCTGTCGCCGCACATCCGCCTTGTACTCGGCCCGGTCCCGGTGATCGGCGCGGACGACAAGTACCCGAAGAACGTGAAGGGCGAATCAATCGAGCCGGTGAAGTTCACCATCCGCGCGGAGAAGGCCCCCAACCGCGTCGGCGTCGAAGAAGTGTTGAAGGCGCTTCAGGGCGAAGTGATCCCGTTCGCGAAGGTCACGGGCGAGGCGCTCGCGGCGCTGTGGTTCGCGGGCGGTTACCCGAACCCGGCGCACCTCGACGCGCTCGTGCCGCCGGCGTGGAAGACCCCGGCGCTGCTGGTCGCGCAAGACCTGTTACCCACGGTTGTGACCGCGTCGGCGAAGTACATCCTCCCCGCGACCACCGGGTTCGAGAAGGACGGCACGTTCGTGAACCACGCCGGGTACGCGCAGACGTTCGGCCGCTCGGCCCGGCCCCCGGTCGAAGTGCGCAGCGAACTGCAACTGGCTTACGACCTGTTGGATCGCAAGGGGCTGGCGCAAGCGGCCAACGTGCGCAAGGAACTGGCGGCGAAGGTGGCGTACTTCAGTTAGCCGCGAGCCGCAGGCGAGCGCGGCTTCTGAGACACGAGGAAACGAACCCCAATACCATGCCCCCATTCGACCCCTACATCACCGCGCTCGTCATCGTCGGCCTCGTCGGGGGCGTGCTCGGCGTGTGCGGCTACCTGACCCTCGGCGAGCGCAAGATCTCGGCGTGGATGCAGGACCGCGTCGGCCCCAACCGCGTCGGGCCGGGCGGCCTGCTCCAACCGCTCGCGGACGGCGGCAAGTTCTTCCTCAAGGAAGAAGTGATCCCCGACCACGTCGACAAGTGGTTCTACCTGCTCGCGCCCGCGGTCGCGGTGGGAACGGCGCTCATGGCGCTCGCCATCGTGCCGTTCGGCGCGACCACGCCCGCGCCGGACCCGGTGCCGGTCACGGCCGATGTGCCCGGCCAGCACCCGCCCGTTGTCACTTTCGAGCGCCAACAAGCGGAGTACCGCGAGAAGTTCAACTTCGTCCTCGCGCCGGGCCTCGACATCGGCGTCCTGTACATCTTCGCGCTCGGCTCGCTCGCGGTGTACGGCGTCATCCTCGCCGGGTGGAGCGCGAACAACAAGTACTCGCTCCTCGGCGCGCTCCGCAGTTCGGCCCAGATCGTCAGCTACGAGATCCCGCTCGGCATGTCGGTGCTGGGCGTGTTCCTCGTCGTCGGCTCGCTGAACCCCGAGAAGATCATCGCGTGGCAACTGGCGCACGGCTGGTTCGTGCTGTACATGCCGCTCGCGTGCCTGCTGTTCCTCGTCAGCACTTACGCCGAAAGCAGCCGGCTGCCGTTCGACCTGCCGGAAGCGGAACAGGAACTCGTCGGCGGCTACCACACCGAGTACAGTTCGCTGAAGCTCGGTCTGATGCTGCTCACGGAATACGTCCACCTCGTCACCGCGAGCTTCATGGTGGCCGTGCTGTTCCTCGGCGGCTGGAGCCTGTTCGGTCTCGAATCGTTCATCGAAAGCCCGGTACTGGGCGCGATTCTGAAGCTGTTCGTTCTGACCGGCAAGATGGTCGCGCTGTGTGTATTCGCGCAGTTCGTGCGGTGGACGATCCCGCGGTTCCGGTTCGACCAACTGATGAACCTCGCGTGGAAGGTGATGATCCCGCTGGCCCTGCTGAACCTGATCGCGGTGATGTTCGTGAAGCAGTTCGGGGTGTACCTGATCGCGCTGACCGGCGTGAACGTCCTGCTGTTCTTCGGCGCGGGCCTGTTGGGGGCGCGCTCCGCGGGCACGATCACCAACCCGAAACGCAAGGTGGCGAAGCTGCCGCCCGGCCCGCCCGCGGGCGTGACCTATGCCGGAAGGTAAGGCGCGACCCTGCGGGTCGCACGCTAAACGAGAGCACTGAAATGCCGATTGCAGAAACTGATGTCGCGTGGGTCGAAGAGACCAAGTTGGGTCTCTGGGAGCAGCTCTACATTCCCGCGCTCATCGACGGGCTGAAGACCACCATCGGCCACATGTTCGGCCGCAAGGTCACAGAGCAGTACCCGGAGCAGGAACCGAAGCTGCCGGCGAACTACCGCGGCGTTCACCGGCTCAACCGCGACGAGGCGGGTCGCGTGCGGTGCGTCGCGTGCTACATGTGCGCCACCGCGTGCCCGGCCCACTGCATCGACATCGTCGCCGCGCCCGCGCCGCTCGACTGGCAGAAGGACGGGCGCGAGAAGTACCCGGAAACGTTCGTCATCGACGAACTCCGGTGCATCTACTGCGGCATGTGCGAAGAGGCGTGCCCGGTGGACGCCATCGAGCTGACCACGCTCTACGACCTGACCGGCCTCAGCCGCGAACAGATGGTCTTCGACAAAGAGAAGTTGCTGAGTGTGTTCGACACGACCACGAAGGCCGGCACCGACCCCGTGCGGACCAGCGGCGGGCGCTTGGGGCCGGCGTCCGAAGCCCCGAAGTGACATCGTTTCGCGCTCGCCTGCGGCTTGCGGCTAACTCTGGGGCCGACGAAATCGCGCTCGCCTCATATACCATTGGCGTTCCGCTTGTGACAGTTTTCACGAGCACCGCATGACACTGTTCGCGCTCACCAAAACGCAGGAAGCCGGCGGGTCCGTCGCGCTCGCGGCGGTGCTGGCCGCGGTCGGGGTCTTCCTACTGCTGCCTCGGCCCCGCGGACGGTTCGTGCCCGGCGGGATCGCCGCCCTGATCGCCGCCGCCGCGGTGCTCGGCGCGTGGCTCTGCACCACGTTCGGGAACCCGCTACCGGACGCCATCGGCTCGGCACTGTTCTGGTTCTTCTCGGCCGGGGCGCTCGTCTTCGGCACGGTCCTCGTCGTGCAGCGGAACCCGGCACGCGGGGCCATCGCCTTCGCGTTCGTCGTCCTCAGCACGTGCGGGCTGTTCCTGCTTCTCGCGGCCCCGTTCCTCATGGCCGCGACCATCATCATTTACGCCGGCGCGATCATCGTTACGTTCCTGTTCGTGCTGATGCTGTCGCAGGCCGAAGGCCCGTCCGACGAGAACGACCGCGTGCGCGAGCCGCTGTACGGCAGCTTCGCCGGGTTCGCGTTCGTCGGGCTGGTGCTGTTCACGCTGTACCAGACGAGCCAAGCCAACGTGCCCGCGGAACCGGGCCAGACGAAGCCCGACGGCCGGTTGCCCGCGCCCGTCCTCACCGCCGAGGAGCGGAAGGTTCTGGCCGACGCGGTGGCGAAGCTCGACGCGCCGGAGGCGAACCTCGACGGCGACTTGGGCACCGCGACCGCCCGCGCGAAGCGGGCCGAGTACTTCGAGGAGATCAAGTTCGCGGTCGCGAAGGTGGTGGGCGAGAGCCGCGCCACCAGCACCGACGGGAGCCTGCGGGCGCGGCTGGAAAAGGAGCCGGCGCGCGACGGCAAGCCCGCGGTGCTGTACCGCGACGACCCGCAGGCCCGCGACGCCCTCGACCGCGCGCGGCGCGTGCGCGACGCCAACTTCGATTCCGCCCTCGACGACCTTAGCGGCCCGAACCCGGAGCCGGCGCGGGCCAAGCTCAAAGCACAAGTCCGCAAACTGCGCGACGAGGTCGCGCTGCTGTACGGCATGGGCGAACTGCCCGCGGACAACGTCCGCAACCTCGGCCTCGTGCTGTACTCCGAGCACCTGCTGGCGATTGAACTGGCCGGCACGCTACTGCTGGTCGCGGTCATCGGCGCGATCGCGGTCGCCCACCGCAAGCAGGACAAGGGGGCCGCGAAGTGACGATCACCCTCTGGCACTTCCTCGCGGTGGCCGCGGCGCTGTTCGGCATCGGGCTGGTCGGGTTCCTGACCCGGCGCAACCTCATTACGATGTTCCTCTGCGCCGAGATGATGCTGCAAGGGGTGGCGATCAACTTCGTCGCCTTCGCGCGGTACCACGCGAACCTGCACGGGCAGGTGTTCGTGCTGTTCATTCTGGCGGTCGCGGCGTGCGAGGCCGGGATCGCGCTGGCCCTGTTCCTGAACCTGTACCGGCGGCGGCGGTCGCTCGACACGTCCGACTGGCAAGAGCTGCGCGAGACCGGCGTTCCGGCCGCGACCGACGACGATCCGCTGCCGCGCCCGCCCGCCGACCCGATGCCGGTGCTCACGCCCGCCGGGGCGCGGCCCGCCCCCACCGCGGAGGAGGCCGCCCGTGTCTAACCCCGTCGGCCTCGCGCTCACGATCCTCGCCCTGCCGCTTCTCGCGTCGGTGCTCGCGTACCTCATGCGCGGCACGGCGCGCACCGCGCGGCTCGCGCACCTGCCCCTCGTCGTCGGGTGCGGCACGGCCGCGGCGCTGGCGCTGTACCTGCTCACCACGATGCTCGACGGGACCGCGGAGCGCGTTTCGGAGCCGGTCGCGTGGTTCGCCGCCGGCAAGCTCCGCGCGCACTTCACCGTCACCGTGGACGCGCTCGCCGCGATCATGCTCGGCATGGTCACGTTCATCGCCACGCTCATCGCGATCTTCTCCAGTGGGTACATGAAGGGCGACGCCGGGTTCGCCCGGTTCTTTGCCGTTATGAGCCTGTTCGTGTTCTGCATGTGCGGACTGGTGCTGGCGAACAACCTGCTCCTGCTGGTCGCGTTCTGGGAGGGCGTCGGCCTGTGCTCGTACCTGCTCGTGGGGTACTACTTCGACAAGCCGAGCGCGGCGGCGGCGGCGCGGAAGGCGTTTCTCGTCACGCGACTGGGCGACGTGGGCCTGATCTTGGGCGTGTTCGTGATCTGGCACGCCTGCCTACCGGGAATGAGCCCGGACGTGCCGTTCAACCCCTTGAACCTGTCGGAGTTGTTCGGCTACGTCGTGCGCCACCCGGAGATTCACTCGCAGGTGGGGTTGGGGTGCTTCCTGCTGTTCTGCGGCGCGGTCGGGAAGAGCGCGCAGTTCCCGCTGTACGTGTGGCTCCCGGACGCGATGGAAGGCCCGACGCCGGTATCCGCGCTCATCCACGCGGCCACGATGGTCACGGCCGGCGTGTACCTGCTCGCGCGGTGCGCGCCGCTGTTCGCGGTCGCGCCCGGCGTGCAGATCGCGGTCGCGTGGATCGGCGGCGTCACGGCGCTCTTGGCCGCGTTCATCGCGCTCGCGCAGACCGACCTCAAGCGCATCCTCGCGTACTCGACCGTGAGCCAACTGGGGTTCATGTTCCTCGCGCTCGGCACCAGCGGGGCCATCAGCCCGGCGTTCGCGGTCGGCGCGGCCATGTTCCACCTGTTCACGCACGCCTTCTTCAAGGCGCTGCTGTTCCTCTCCGCCGGGAGCGTGATGCACGCGATGGGCGGGGTCATCGACGTGCGGCAGTTCGGCGGGCTGCGGCGCGTGCTGCCGGTCACGCACGTCGCGTTCCTGTGCGGCGCGCTGGCGCTGGCCGGGTTCCCGCTGCTGTCCGGGTTTTGGAGCAAAGACCTCATTCTGGAATCGCTGACCGAGGCGAGCGAGAGCGGCAGCCCGTACACCGCGGGGTACTTCGCACTGTTCCTCGTCGCGTGCCTCACGGCGCTCTTGACCGCGTTCTACACGTTCCGCGCGTACTTCCTGACGTTCTGGGGCCCGGAGCGAATCCCGCACGAGGCCGGGCACCACGCCCACGAGTCGCCGACCTCCATGACGCTGCCGCTGCTGGTCCTCGCGGCCGGCGCGCTCGCGGTCGGCATCGTGCTGCAACCGTTCACGCACTGGTTCACCGACCTTCTCGAAACGACGCCGTCGCTGGCGATCGCGCGCGGCCCGACCCCGGCGCGCGTGGTGGCCCACCACCTGAACTGGGTGCTGATCGGCGTGAGTACCGTTCTGGCGCTGGGCGGGATCGGGCTGGCGTTCGCCCTGTACCGCAACGGCGGCGCGGACAAAGCGCCCGCCGGGCTGGACGCGGTGTTCGCCGCGTCGCGCAACAAACTGTGGGTGGACGAACTGTACCACGCCGTGTTCGTGAAGCCGGCGGAGGTGCTGGCGTTTCTCGCGCGCGTGTTCGACGGGTTCCTCGACGGCCTCGCGCGGCTGATCTCGTCGGCCCCGCGCGCGCTCGGCGCGTGGGCCCGACCGATCCAGAACGGCCTCGTCCAGTTCTACGCGCTCTCGATGGCCCTCGGCGTCGCCGTGTTCCTGACGTTCGTGGTGTTCCGAATTTCGCGATAGGAATTGGAGATTCCAGATTGGTGATTGACGATTGAAAGACAAGACCGCGCCTCCAATCGTCAATCTGCAATCTGCAATCTGCAATCTCGAAGAATGAGTACCTACGCCGTCATCCGCGTTCTGGTGTTGCTGCTGGTGCTGGTGCCGCTGGTGGCGGCGGCGGTGCTGCCGGCGTTCGGCCGGTTCGCGCGCCGCGTGGCGCTCACGCTGGCGCTGGTCCACCTCGGGCTGACGGCCGCGGTCGTCACCCTCGCGACGGCGTGGAGCGACGAGCACGCGAAACAGGTGACGAAGCCGGGGCACGCCTCGGTCCACCGGTTCCGCCCGGAGTTCGTGCCCGGCGACCCCGGCGGGCGGAGCCACGCGGAATCGGCCGACGGGCGCACCACGTGGACCCTGTTCCGCCTGTCGGCCGCGGAGCCGAAGCCCCGCGTACCGGCCACCGCGGTTCAACTGTTCCTCGGCGTCGACGGCCTGAACATGTGGCTCGTCGCGCTCGCCGCGGTCATGCTCCCGTCGGTGATCCTGATCTCGTGGGAATCGATCAAGGAGAAGCCGGGCGCGTTCTACGGCTGGCTGTTCCTGCTCCAAGCCGGGCTGATCGGGTGCTTCCTCTCGTTCGACGTGATCCTCTTCTACGTGTTCTTCGAGCTGACGCTGATCCCGTCGTTCTTCCTCGTGGGGCGCTGGGGCGCCGGGTCCGGGCGGCGCGACGCGGCCCGCAAGTTCTTCCTGTACACGCTCGCCGGGAGCCTGCTGACGCTGCTCGGGGTGATCGGCGTGGCGGTGGCGAACCCGACCCCGCTGCACCCCAAGACCGGCACCGTGACGAACTCCGCGGTCGTGCCCAGCGACGGCCCGCTGCCGGCCAGCGGGCGGCCCCAGAGCGATTGGGCGCTGGCCGCGCGCGGCCCGGTCACGTTCTCCCTGCCGGACCTCATGGGCAACGTGCAGGTGTGGGCCGACGTTGAGATCACCGCGCGAGACGTGCTCGCCCTGTCCGAACGTGATCTTCAGTTCACGCGCGCCGCGGCGAAGTCGACACCGGCCGACGTGCGCGCCGCCGAGCAGCGCCTCGAATCGGCCAAGCAGGTGCTCGCCGAGGCGCAACAGGTGCGCGCGCGGAACGTGACGGCCCAGTTCTGGCTGTTCGTCGCGCTCATGGCCGGGTTCATGGTGAAGGTTCCGATCTGGCCGTTCCACACGTGGCTCCCCGCGGCCTACGGCGCGGCCCCGACCGGCGTCACCGTGATGCTCTCCGCGCTCATGGCGAAGCTCGGCACGTTCGGCGTCCTGCGCCTCGTGCTGCCGCTGGTGCCGGACGCCGCGATCCAGTACGGCCTGCCGGTGATCGGCGCGCTGGCCGCGTTCGGCATCGTGTACGCGGCGCTCTGCGCCTACGCCTGCACCGACATCAAGCTCGTCATCGCGTACAGCTCGGTTTCGCACCTCGGGTTCCTCGTGCTCGGCCTGTTCGCCTTCAACAAGGAAGGGCTGACCGGGTCCGTGCTGCACATGGTGAACCACGGACTGAGCACCGGGGCGCTGTTCGCGGCGCTCGGGTTCCTCGCCGACCGCTACAAGACGACCGAGGCCGGGAAGTTCGGCGGGCTGATGGGCCGGTTCCCGAACTACTCGGTCATCGTGTTCGTGCTGTGCCTCGCGAGCGTCGGCCTGCCGGGGCTGAACAACTTCGTGAGCGAGATGATGATGATGGCCGGGGTGTTCGACGCGCGGAACCCCGGCGCGAACCGCGGCGCGCTGGCGGCGGTGGCCGCGTTCGGCGTGTTCCTGAGCGCGTGGTACACGTTCACCGTGCTGCGGCGGGCGTTCTTCGGCCCGGCGAAGGAGCCGCCCGCGCTCGCCCCGGAGCCGCGCGACATCAGCCGCCGCGAGTTCTTCGCCTTCGGCTCGCTCGCCGCGCTGTGCCTCGTGCTGGGCCTGCTCCCGCAGCCCGTTGTGGACACCATGAAAGCCGACGTGCGCGTGCTGTCCATCATCGGCGACAAGGCCCGCGCCCGCACCCAAGACGTGCCGTACGTGTACGTCGAGGACGAGCCGAAGCCGCCCGCGCCCGCCGCGGACCCGGCCCCTCCGATGGGCGGGAAGGGGCCGCTCGACGGCAAGGGGCCGGGCGGCAACAAGAAGGGCGGCGGCAAGGGCAAGAAGAAAGACCCCGCGCCCGGCGCGGAAGAGTGACCCGGCGAGCGGCGCGGCGTAAGCCCGCCGGTGCGAGTCCAACGAAAACAACCGGCGGGCTTCCGCCGCGCCGCTCGCCTTGAGTGATCCCCATGACCGATCCCGCGCTGATTTCGACGTTCAAGGGCGTGTTCCGGCTGGCCGCGCCGGAGATCGCGCTCATCGGCACGGCGTGCGTCGTGTTCCTGTTCGGGTGCCTGTGTAACCGGCGCTGGCTGTGGTTCACGGTGTCGCTGCTCGGCGTGGTGCTGGCCGCGGTCCTCGCGGGCACCGTGAAGACCGAGATGCCCGCGGTCGTGACGGCCGCGCCGCTGATCCCCGACGCCGCCGCCGGGTTCGTGCGCTGGGTCGCGCTCGTCACCGCGTTCGTGCTCCTGTTCGTCGCGTGGGGCGAGACCGACCGCACGAACGCCGCGGAGTACTACGCCTGCCTCCTCGTCTCGGCCGCGGGCGTGTCGCTCGTGGGCCGCGCCAACGACCTTGTCACGCTGTTCCTGTCACTCGAACTGCTCTCGATCCCGACCTACGTGCTGCTGTACCTGCCGGCGCGCACGAAGCTGAACCAAGAGGCCGCGGCGAAGTACTTCCTGCTCAGCGTGCTGTCGTCGGCGGTGATGCTGTTCGGGTTCAGCTACCTGTACGGCCTGACCGGGAGCCTGAACCTCGCCGTCATCGCCGACGCGCTGGCGAAGGCGCACGCCGACGCGGTGAACCCGATGGCGCTGGTGGGCGCGGTGCTGGTGCTCGCGGCCGTCGGGTTCCGCATCACCGCGGTGCCGTTCCACTTCTACGCCCCGGACGTGTACGAGGGCGGACCGGCCGGTGTGGTGGCGCAACTGGCGTTCCTCCCCAAGCTGGCCGGGTTCGTCGCACTGGCCCGTGTGTTCGGCCTGTTCGGTCCCGACCCGCGCGCGCTCCCGTTCGACAGCAGTACGCAGGTGCCGCTGCTCCTGTGGATCGTCGCCGTTCTCACGATGACGCTCGGCAACGTGCTCGCCCTGCTGCAAGACAACGTGCGCCGGATGCTCGCCTATTCCGGCGTGGCCCACGGCGGCTACATGCTGATGGGCATCGTGATCGCGTGCTCGCTGCCGGACGCCAAGGCCGCGCCCGGCATCGGCGGCATCGACGCGCTGCTCGTGTACCTCGTTGCGTACGGCATGATGACCGTGGGCGCGTTCGCCGTGATCCTGTACCTGAGTACCCCCGACCGGCCGGTCGAAACCGTGGACGACCTCGCGGGCGCGGGCCAGTCGCACCCGCTGTCGGCGGCGGCGCTGGCGGTGTTCCTTTTCAGCATGATCGGCCTGCCGCTCACGGCCGGGTTCGCGGGCAAGTTGCTGCTGTTCGTGGGCGCGCTGACCGCGCCGGGCGACTCGCCCGCGATGCGGAACCTGTACCTGTGGATGGCGGTGATCGCGGCGGTGAACGCGGCCGTGGGCGCGTACTACTACCTGCGCGTGGTGGGCGTGATGTTCCTGCGGACCCCGCTGCGCCCGCTGGGGCGGTCGAAGGCGGTGCCCACGTTCCTCGCGGCGGTGGCGCTGGCCGGCGGCACGCTGTTCTTCGGCGTGTACCCCGAACCGATTCGCAAGGCGGCGCAGAAGGCCGCCCCCGTCCCCGCGGTTCCGGCGAAGGCCGACGCGAAGTAGTCCGCGCGATTCAACTGCTGCTCGACCCGGAGCCGGTGGAGCCGAACCCGCCGCGGCTGACCGACGACGGCGATGAACTCGACCCGCTCGTTGAGCGGTACGACGACGAACCGCCGCTACTACTCGATCGGTACCCGGAGCCGCCCCACAGCCACGTGCTCGTGCGCGAGCGCGTCGAGGACCCGGCCGGCGGCGACAGCGGTGCCCACGCCCCGTTCACGAACACCCACGGCCGGTGGTATTTGTCGTACGGTACGTGCGGGTCCGGGATCGGCCGGCCCTGCGCGTCGAGCACCTTGTGGCCGTTGGCGTCGAGCTTCCAGCGCTCTTGGATCCGGTTCCCGCTGGCGTCGTACCACGTGTAGTCCGGGCCGGGCGCGCGCCCGCACCCCGGCATGGTGATGCAGCACGCCGTCAGCATCAGCCCGGTCAGCACGGTCAGGGTGATCGCTCGCGACTTGCGCATGAGTCACCCGCCGATGGCGCGCACGACGATGAGCGCGATGCCGAGGATCGCCGCGCCCACCACGACCCCGACCGCCATGTTCCCCTTGCCCAGCTCCTCTTCGACGTGCAGCTTCGGGGTGATCCACTCGAACACCTTGAAGCCGAGGGCGAGCAGGGCGATGCCGAGCACGCCGAACACGGCCGCCGCCATAAGCGACATGCCGAACGCTTCGGTGTTCCACTGTTCCGCAAAGAGTGGCATTGGCAGCTCCGAGTGAGGGTGAGTCGCGCGCCGCGGGGCGGCCTCGCGAACAAATGCGGGCCGCGGCCGGAACCGGACACGGTAAACCGCAATCGCGCGGGCGCAAAGCGAAAAACGCCCCGCGCCCAATCGATATGCTGGACTGGGGGCGCGAAACCAACCCGGTTCGGAGGTCCGACATGGCCCGCGCGCTGTGCGTCCTGCTCGTTCCGCTGACCCTCGCGCCGCTCGTACCGACGGCGCGCGGGGCCGATCCGGTCGTGGTCGGCCACCGCGGGCTGCCCAAACACGCCCCGGAAGAAACCCTCGCCACGTTCGCCGCGTGCGCCGAACTGCGCGTCGCCTTCGAACTGGACGTGCGCCGCACCCGCGACGGGCAACTCGTCTGCCTCCACGACGACACCGTGACTCGCACCACCACCGGCACCGGCAAGGTGGGCGAACTGTCGCTGCGCGAGCTGCGCCAGTTCGACGCCGGGAAGAAGTTCGACCCCGCGTTCGCCGGCGAGAAGGTGCCCACCCTCGAAGAGGTGTTCGCGCTGCTCCGCGACCGCAAGTCGGCCGTACTCGTCGCCGTCGATCTCAAAGAGGCCGACTGCGAGGCCGACGCGGTGAAGCTGGCCGAGAAGTACGGCGTCCTGAAACAACTGGTCTTCATCGGCGTCACCATCGAGAAGCCGGCCGTGCGAGAGAAACTGCTTTCGGCGAACAACGACAGCGCCTGCGCCGCGCTAAGCCCGGCCGCGAACAAGCTCGACGACGCCATTGCCGACAAGACGTGCTCGTGGGTGTACGTGCGGTTCGTCCCGACCGCGGACGAGGTGAAGCGTGTCCACGCGGCCGGGAAGAAGGTGTTCCTCGTCGGCCCGCTGGTGATGGGCCACGAGCCGGAGAACTGGGCGAAGGGCCGCGCCGCCGGCGTCGATGCGATTCTCACCGACCACCCGCTGGAATGCCGCGCCGGGTGGCGCACAGAGAAGAAGTAGAGCTTCCCCACAAAGGCACTAAGGTCACACGAAGGAACACAGAGAAAGCAAAAGACGAAGGCAGAGAACAGAGCCAACAAGCAGACACCAGAGCAGAACTCCAGAGTGGTCTAACTCAATCTTCTGTCTTCTCTGTGTTCCTTCGCGTGGCCTTAGTGCCTTTGTGGTGAACTCTTCTGGGGTCTTATGACCGAGAGCGTGCGGGACGAACTGCGTGTGATCTACGCGGCGGCGGACGCGGCCGTGCGCGCGGCCGGGCCGCGGTGCGAGGCGTCCGGGCGGTGCTGCCGGTTCACCGAGTACGGGCACACGTTGTTCCTCAGCGCGTTCGAGGCCGAACTTCTACTGGAGGGCGCGCCCGAGTACCCGCGGCCGGTGTCGCGCGACGGGTGCCCGTTCCAGATCGACGGCCTCTGCACCGCGCGCGACGCGCGCCCGCTGGGCTGCCGCATCTACTTCTGCGACCCCACCTACCAAGAGCGCATGACCGCGATCACCGAAGAGGCGGTCGCGGCGCTGAAGCGCGTCGCCGAGACCCACGGCACCGGCTGGCACTACGCCCCGCTGCACCACTTCCTGAACGCGCGGCCGGAACCGCCGCCCGCGGATAGCATGACCCCCACACGAACCCCGTTGCCCGTCGTGTAGGTGGCGCGGTCCCTTCGGGACCGACGCTAACCTTGCTGAACCACTAGGAGCCGACCCCATGCCGCGCTTCCTTGCTGCTTTTCTGTTCGCCCTCTCGCCCGCACTGGCGCGCGCCGCCGACTGGCCGCAGTTCTTGGGGCCGACGCGCGACAATACCGTGCCCGACGTGGTCGAGCCTTGGAAGGGCACGCTCAAGGTGCTGTGGAAGAAGCCCGTGGGCGACGCGCACAGTTCGCCGGTGGTCGCGAACGGCGTCGTGTACGCCTTCTACCAGCCGAAGGGGAAGAACGCCGACGCGCTGGCCGCGTTCGACGCCAAGACTGGCGAACTGAAGTGGGAGAAGAGCTACGACCGGGCCGAGTTCAAGCCGCTGTTCGGCAACGGCCCGCGCAGCACGCCCGCGGTCAGCGGCGGCAAGGTGTTCACCTACGGCGGCACGGGTATCCTCGCGTGCTGGGACGCCAAGACCGGCGACCTCGATTGGAAGGCCGAGCCGCTCAAAGAGTTCAAGGCCGGGAACCCGTTCTTCGGTACGTCCACCTCGCCGCTCGTCGTCGGTGACAAAGTCGTCGTGATGGTGGGCGGGAAGGGCGCGGGCGTCGTGGCCTACGACATCAAGACCGGCAAGGCCGACTGGAAGGCGACCGACGACCCCGCGAGCTACTCGTCGCCCACCCGCGCCGGCAAGCAACTCTTGTTCCTGACCGGGGAGAACCTGCTCGGCCTGTCGGAGAAGGGCGAGAAGTTGTGGGCGGTGAAGTTCGAGGGCCGCGTCGGGCCGATCATCGAGTCGAGCGCCACGCCCATCGTGGCCGGCGACCTCGTCCTCGGCAGCACTGTCAGCAGCGGCGCGATCGCGCTGAAGCTGACGGAGAAGGACGGCACGGTCGCCGCGGAGAAGGTGTGGGCGAACAAGGAACTGACGTGCTACTTCTCGACGCCGGTTGTGGTGGGCGACCACGTGTTCCTGATCCGCGGATCGACGAAGAAGGGCATCGCGCTCAACTGCGTCGAGCTGAAAACGGGCAAGGTGGCGTGGGCGAAGCCGGCGCTGGGCGAGTTCCACGCGGCGCTGGTCCGGTGCGGACCGGCCGGGAAGGAGCGCATGCTGATGCTCGACGACTCAGGCACGCTCACGCTGTTCGAGGCCAGCACGAAAGAGTTCAAGCCGCTCGCGACCAGCGCCGTGTGTGGGAAGACGTGGGCGCACCCGGCGCTGGTGGACGACCGCCTCTACCTGCGCGACGAAAAGGAACTGCTCTGCGTCGAACTGGCGAAGTGAGCCTGTAGAAGATGATTAACCACAGAGTCACAGAGGGCACCGAGGAAGACGAAAACAGAGAAGACAGAGAATGCAGGGTGGTAATAACAGTGCCCTCTCACTTCCTCTGGTTTTCTCTGCTCTGTGCCCTCTGTGACTCTGTGGTTAATCCTCTTCTGTCTTTCAGTGTTTCGGGGCCGATATGGTGTTCGGGATCGTACTCGCCGTGGGGTTGGTGCTGGCCGGGGCGCTCACGGCCGTGCGGCAGCGGCGCGCGCTGCGCGCGCTCGCCGCGGAAGCGTTCGTGCCGGACGAGGACCGGCGCTACCGGCGCGGGCAGGCCCGACGGCGGCTGGTTACGTCCGTGCTGCTCGTCATCATCGGCGCGCTGATCGGCGGGTACTACGCCTCCGGCATGGACGCGCGCATGGACGCCATTCCCGACCGCGCGAAGGCCGAGGGCGACGCGACCCCGCAGGCCGAAGCCGACCGGCAGTTCGCGAAGCTCGTCGGGTTCTACTGGATCGGCATTCTGGGGCTGGTGTTGGTCGCGGTATCCGTCGCACTGCTGGATATGTGGGACACGCGCCGGTACTGGATGGCGCGGTATAAGGAACTCAAGGCCGACCACAACGCGAAGTTGCAGCGCGACCTCGCGGTGTTCCGGCAGCAGAAATTGAACGAGCGCGTCCCCGGCCTGAAGCCGCCCGCGGACGACACCGCCACCGACGACCCGCCGGTACCGTGAGTGCCGCCTTCTGTAGCCGGCCGCACTGAGGCCGGTGCTGAACCCGCCGTTCACAAATGTGAGACGCGCGGACCTGACCCGCGCAGGGAACACCGGGGTCAATGACCCCGGCTACAGAAGAGAAGGATCATTTCTTCTTCACGTGCGACACTTCTACCGTAACGGGCACGTTCGCGGCGGCCTTGCCGTCGGCGGTCAACTCGCTGGCGAGTTTGGTCGCGGCGGCGTACGGGTTCTCCGCGGTCACGTCGGCGGGCGTGACGAGCAGCGAGGGCGGCGTGGGCCGCACCGGGGGCGGCTTCGGCGCGTCCGCGGGTGCGTTCGGGATCGGCTGGCCCTGCTGCGTGATCGGAACCTGCTTGGCGAGCGGGCCGACCGGCTTGAACGTGTTGCACCCGACGAGCGCGAGCGCGCCGAGTGCGAAGAGGAGCGTTTTCACGGCTTCACCTTCACTTCCGCGGTGCCCACGGGAACCGGCGCGGTCGGCGGCGCGAGCCGCGCGGCCGCGGCCTTCGGGTCGAGCGGCTTCTCCGGCGCGAGGTCGAACGACGCCGCGAACCCGGTGCCCGGCGCGACCGGCAGCGGGGCCTTCACCTTCGGCACGCCCAGCGCCGAGACGCGCTGCTGGTACGTCGCGTTCACCTGCCGTTCCAACTCCTCGACTTGGCGCACGAGTGCCTCGTCGTTCTTCTCGTAGGCCACGCGGCGCAGCTCGTTACACACCGACATGCGCCGCTCCCACGCGACGTACTCGGCCTTCACCGCGTCGGCCACGATCTCCGGCGTGAGCGTGGTCGTGGGCGCGCGGGTCGGGACCGCGGTGCCCGCGCCCGTGCGCACGGTCGGCCCGACCTGTACGGGCGCGGGGCCGCTGCTAAACATGCGCTTGTACCACGGCCGCGCGTCGGTGCCGGTCGTCGGCTCCGCGCCGCTCACGGCGGACGCGCCGAGCGCCAGCGCCGCGGCAACCCCCCATCGGAAACGGGACATGGTTCCCCCCCTGCGAACCCGCGTCGCGGCGCGCCGTCCCCTCTGTTGGCGCGCCGACCCGCGGACGTAATATCGCGGTGAACGGCCGGGCTTATGCCAACCGAAAACGCGCGTGTAAAGCCCAGTCGCAATCGCGCACCAGATTCACCGCGGAGACCGCCGAGACCGGAGAGGAAGGCAGAAAGCAGAGGAGGAAGAGGGAATGTCAGTATGCAACCCACTGGCTTATCTCTTCCTCCTCTGCTTGCGTCTTCCTCGTCTTCCTCAGTGTCTCTGTGGTTAACTCTCTTCTGCCTTCCTCTCCGGTCTCGGCGGTCTCCGCGGTGAATCTGTTTCGCGTGGCTTGCCCGCGGCGCGTGGGACCGGGATAATCGCCTTCACCGTGTGCCGTCTCCTTTTGGGTGCCCCCTCATGTGGATCGTGGAGCCGCCCTCGTCTTCGTTGGCGCAAGCGCTCGCGCTGCTCGCGCAGGGCAAAGCGGGCGAGGCCGAGATGATCGTCAAGAAGGCCGCGATGGAGGCGAAGGCCAAGCACGGGTCCGGGTCGCACCCGCTCGCGGTGGCCTACGCCGAGATCGGCCGGTTGCACCTGCGCATGGGCGAGTTCCAGAAGGCGGCGCTGGAGTTCCAACATGCCAGCAAGGGGCCGGTGCCGCCCGAGGCCGCGGCCCGGCGCGACCGACTCGGGTTCATGTACGGGTTCGCCGAAGCGCTCGTCGGCCTCGACAAGTACGACGAGGCCGACAAGGTGCTGCGCCAGTGCGTGGCGTTCGCCAAGAGCCTGCACGGGCCGACCAGCGCCGGGGCCGCTGCCGCCAACGGCCCGCTCGCCGACGTGCTCCTCAAGTCCGGCAAGAGCGCCGACGCGCTGCAGGTCGCGCAAGAGGCCTACGACGCGCTCTGGGCGCTGGGCGACGCGCTCATTACGACCGTCATCCCGGTGCGGGCCGAGGCGCTGAAGGCCGCGGGCAAGGCGGACAACCCGTTCGCCGACCTCGGCGACTTGCCGGACGACATGATCGCCACCGCGGTCGCCAACGTCGTGGCCCGCGCGCCGATGGGCGACCCCGGGCGCATGCGCGCGGTCCTCGCGGACCTGCTCGCGTTCGCGGACAAGAAGTTCGGCGACGGCCACGCCCTTACCTGCGACGCGCTCGCGGCCGTCGCGCACCATGAGGCGCGGCAGTGCGACCGGGCCGACGCAACGGTGCGCCGCACCGCGGTGCGCCGGTCGGTGTGGTCGTACCTCGTGCGCCGCGCCCCCGGCGGGTTGCTGGCGAACCTCGAAGTCGGGTTCGAGCCGGACGGCGCGCTGCACCTCGTCCCGCACCTCGCGCGCGAGGCCAGCGCGCAAGAAGCCGTCCAACTCGAGACCGCCCTCACGCAAGCCGTCGACGACCTCTACGCCCGCCCCGCGGCGAAGGCGTGACCCACCCGGAACCCACCCATGCGCCTCACGTTCTGTCTGCTCGCGGCGCTCGCCGTCGCGCCGCCGGCCCGCGCCCAAGATCCGAAAGGCGCGGCCGCCCCGCGCCGGCTCCTCGTGGTTCAGGTCGCCGACTACGTGTACGCGAACCCGCTCGCCGCGGGGCGCGTGCGCGAGGCCGCGGCCCGGCTCGCACTCGGCCTGCGCGTGCCCGTCACGAAGGACAACGACCAACTCTTCGTCGTGTCCGACGCGCTCGCGGCCGACGCGCCGCTGCCCACGAAAGACGTGCTGGTGCAAACGCTCGACGGGTTCTGTTCGACCACGCGCGCCCAAGACCGCGTCGTGCTCTACGTCGGCGCGCACGCGGTGGAAAGGGACGGCAAGGCGTTCGTGCTGCCCATCGACGCCGACCCGAACGCGCCCGCGGCCGACCTGCTCGCGGTCGCGGACGTGTACGCCAAGCTGCGCGACCTGAAGGCCGCGCAGAAGGTGGTGATCTGGGACGTGTGCCGGCGGAACCCGGAGCGCGCCCGCGGGCGCGCCGCCCCCGGTCCCATGACCGAGGCGCTGTTCAAGGCGCTGACCGCCGCGCCGGACGGCGTGCAGGTGATCGTGACGAGCGCACCCAGCCAGTGGGCGCACGAGTCGTTCCCGCGCACCGCGACCGTCCCACTCAGCGGCAGCGATTACTTGGACGCGCTCGCATCGGCCGCGACCGAGAACCGCGCGGCGAACCCGAAGGCCGCGCACGGCGACCCGATCCCGCTGGAGGCGCTGCACAAGGCCGTGCGCGGGAAGGGGCAAACGGTAACGCTCGTCGGGGCCGAGCCAAAGGGCGCGGCGGCGTTAGACGCGAAGGAGCCGTCCGCGAAGCGGTTCGCGCCCGCGCCCGGGTCGAAACCGAACCCGGACGCGAAGGCGATCTTCGACGAACTCGCGCTGCCGGCGTTCGCGGAGGGCGACCGCGCCCCGCTCGCGCGCCTCGCCTTCGCCGCCGACGCGCTCAAGGGCTACGAGGCCGACGTTTCGCCCGAAGACATCATGAAGGCCGCGGCCAAGTACCCGCTGCGGGCCGCGACCCTGAGCGCGCTGGCCGCGGCACGGGCCTCGTGGAAGCTCGACAACAAGGAGCAGCGGGCCGTGGTCGCGGTCCCCGCGCCGATCGGTCTCGCCACGAAGCGCCTCATCACGACCGCGCAGGAACAGGTCGCGCTCGCGCTCGTCGATCTCGAACTGCACCTGTTGCAACTGGAAGACGTGGCCGACAAGCGCGGCAAGGAGCCGAAGCGGTGGCAGGCCCACTACGACTACACCGTCGCCGAGGTGCGGCTGCGCCTCGCCGTGCTGAACGAATACAACCGGGTGCTGGGCCTCGTGCGCACCGAGGGCGTGCCGGACCTGCCGCCGGGCGGCACCGGCTGGCGGCTCGTGCCGTCGCCGAACGTCCAGCGCAAGGACGTGAAGCTCATGTACGAGAAGGCGCGGGCCGAGTTCGAGAACGTGACCGTGGCGCACAAGGGCACGCCATGGGCGGTGCTGGCCCGGCGCGGACTGGCGGCGCTCCCCGGCGCGCGCTGGGAAGCCGTGGCCCCGCCGAAGGCCGAGGGGAAGTAGGCGCGCGGTTCGCACTGATCCGCTTCGGAGTCGTGTTCGTAGTGACCCGCTTCAGCGGGACTTAGCTCCGTGTGCTACCGCGAAGGTCGCGGAGCCAAGACCCGCTGAAGCGGGTCACTACGAACACAAGACGCATCCGTGCGTGGGGAAATCGAACCGGGTTGCACACCAGACTTCGGCACTCGGGGTGTTCCGATGGCCGACGGGCCGGACGTGGTCGCGGCACACGGGCACTCTAGCCGCCACCGCTGCGAGTTGGAGGCGAGCGCGCACTGCGGGTGCTTCTACTGCTTGGCCGTGTTCGATCCGGTCGAGATCGAGTCGTGGCTCAACGAGGGCGACGGAACGGCCCTGTGCCCGCGGTGCGGCATCGACTCCGTGATCGGGTCGGCCTCGGGCCTGCCGATCACTCGCGAGTTTCTGGGCGCGATGCACTGCCACTGGTTCAACGAGCCGCCGCCCGCCGAGTAACGGCACGCAGCGACCGGCACACACGTACCGCCACCCAACCTGTTGTCGTACTGGCTGAGGGCCGAGGCGTGCAATCTGGCGTTGCTATCCATACTGCGGCGCGGCGCTACTGCTTGGAGCGTTTCACGTTCTGGGCGGATCGTTATGCGGACATTGTTCGCCGTGGGCGCGACCGCGAACGTGACGGCTACAACTACACACTGGAAGCGCTGGCTACGTTTCCGCGCTACCAAGTATTGAACGCCATCCGAGTCGAACTCGAACGAATCGATCCCACGGGCCTTGTCGACCTTGAAACTGCGAGGGGTCGGCTGGTTCGAGCCGGCGAGACGGCGAGCGACGATTTCACCCGCACCCCGACCGGTGCGTTCGAGCAACAGGCGACGGCCGAGGAGCGCGCGGCGTTCTGTAGCTACGTTCGCGGTCTGTCGCCTTCTGACCTCAGTGCGGTCCAGCCACTGCCGTTACAGCGCGTCCTCTCGTCGGAAGAATCCGCAGCGGTCCGGACGCAATTGCAGGAGCGTTGGCAAATCACCGGGGGTTACTGGTATCCGCTCGCCGAGTGCTCCATCCCCGGCGTAGCGGCCTTTGACGCCCGTGCGTTCGAAGAAGGCGCGCCGCCGGCGCACCTCCAAGATGTACTGACGCGCCGTGGGGTGCGTCGGGTGTGGGAGTTGCGGGAGTACGCGCCGGAGTACGAGCAAGAGGTTGCTCTGTTCGACCCGCACTACAACGGTGCCGAGGGTTACTGGTCGGCCTGCGCTCTCGACTGGATCGTGTACGCGTCCCACGAGGGCTCTGTGACCATCGGCGGGTGGTTGCTGGACGAGGTGAAGTCTCTTTGGGCGGGGTGGCAGGATCACCTATGGACCGGCGTATTCTGATCGCCCAATCGGAGCCACTACATGAGCCTGCTGGCAGTTTGGTACTCTCACAGCGAGGACGGGCGGCGCTTCGTCGAAGGGCGCGACCTTCGCATGCTGTTGGTGGTTGCCGGAATTGCCGCTGCCTACGCGCTCGTGCGCACTCGTCAGCGGTTTTCGCATGTCGAATCGTGGTGGCCATCGGCCGCCCGCGCGCTCACCGGGGCATCACTTGCCACCGCACTTTGGTTCGCCGTTGATTGGGTTCGTGGCGAGGGCTGGGTTCCCCAAGTGTTGGGTGCCCTTTTGAACGGGGATGAAGGCGCGGTCGCCTACGCGATGGTGATCGTCGCCGGGTGGCTCGGTTGGTCGATTACGATACTTGAAGTGTTGCGCCGGATTACCATTCGGCGTTACGCGCGTCGGGCCGAACCGGGTACCGCAGCGAACGGCGAACGCGCGGCCGGTTCTTCGTGACGTCATGGCTCTCGGCGCGCGCCTTTGAGCCTGACCGTTCGGCTACACAGAATGGCGCTAGGGCGCGGCCGGGAGCGCGACGGTAAACTTCGTGCCGCGCCCGGGCGTGCTCTGGGCCTCGATGGTGCCGCCGTGCGCGATCACGATCTTCCGCGCGGTCGCCAACCCCAGCCCGCTGCCGTCCGGTTTCGTCGTGTGGAACGGGCGGAACAGTTTCGCCATCACCGCCGGTTCGATGCCGGTGCCGGTGTCGATCACCTCCAGAACCACGCGCCCGTCCTCGGCGCGGCCGATGAGCGTGAGCGTGCCCCCGTCGGGCATCGCCTGTTCCGCGTTCAGCATCAGGTTCAGGAGCGCCTGCTCGAAGAGGTCCGCGTCGAGCGCGACGGGCGGCAGGTCCGGGGCCGGGAACCAGTTGATCTCGACGTTCCGGTGCCGCGCGGTCGGGGCGAGGAAGTCGATCAGACGCGAGACGACGACGTCGAGCGTCGTGGGCTTGACGCGCAGCTCGCGGAGCCGGGCGAACCGGAGGAAGTCGTTGGACAGGTCGAGGAGCTTGCGGCACTCGCCGGACAGCCGGCCGACGCGGTCGAGCGCGCGGCGCTCGCGCGGGGTCTCCGCGGTCTCGAAGTCTTCGGCGAGCAGATGGAGGTTCAGCGAGAGTGTGCCGAGGTGGTTCTTGATCTCGTGAATGAACCCGGCCGCGAGTTCGGCCAACTCCGCGGGCAGCAGCGGCGCGTCGGGTGTGGGGGTGTCGGGCATGGCAGTGCCGGGTTGGTCGCGCGGCAGCGGTTACGTGTGGCGCGCTTGGGGTGGCGCTTGCAAAGCCTCGCTGACCCCAAGCTATTAAATCTAACGCCTTCGGCGTAAAGACAGAAGACCCGGCGTTACCGCGAAGCGGTTACACCCGAGAGCTCGGGGTCAGCGAGGCTTTGCGAGCGCCACCCCAAGCGCTCCGGCGGAACCCCGGCGCGCGCCGGTGGCGCGGCGCGCCCTTGAAAACGCGCGCGGGGTCGTAATTTTAACAGCACGGCCCGGCCTCTCCGCGTTCCCCCGCTCCGGGTGTCCCACCTTCCCATTTGGATTGCGCCATGGCGGACCCCACTCGCGGCAAACTCGGCATCGTGGTCGGCGGCGGCCCCGCGCCCGGCATCAACGGCGTCATCAGCTCCGTCACCATCGAGGCCATCAACCGGAACTTGGAGGTCGTAGGAATCCGCGACGGGTTCAAGCACCTCGCGGCCGGCGACTACGCCCAAGTGCGCGGCCTCACGATCCCCGACGTGGCCCCCTACTACCAGCGCGGCGGCTCGCTGCTGGGCACCAGCCGCACCAACCCGGCTAAGGAACCGAAGGACATGGCCGCGGTGCTCGCGGGCCTCGACCACCTCGGCATCAAGTACCTCGTCACCATCGGCGGCGACGACACCGCGTACAGCGGGTCGCAGGTGTACGCGCACGCGAAGGGCGCGATCAAGGTGGCCCACGTCCCCAAGACCATCGACAACGACCTGCCGCTGCCCCCGGGCATCCCCACGTTCGGGTTCGAGACCGCGCGGCACTACGGCGTTCAGGTCGCGCGCAACCTGCACGAGGACGCCAAGACCACCACGCGCTGGTACATCGTCATCGGCATGGGCCGCGCCGCCGGGCACCTCGCGCTGGGCATCGGCAAGGCGTCCGCCGCCACCATCACGCTGATCGCGGAAGAGCTGAAGGGCAAAGACGTGTCGCTGGAACTGATCTGCGACATCATCATCGGCTCGATGATCAAGCGCAAGGCGCAGGGCAAGGGGTACGGGGTCGCGGTGCTGGCGGAAGGGCTGATGGAGCTGATCGGCGAGAAGAAACTGCGCGAGATCATGGAGAAGAACCCGGGCAAGTTCGGGACCATCGAGCTGGACGCCTTCGGGCACCTGCGACTCGGCGAGATCGAGTTCGGGCGCATGATCCGCACGATGATCGCGACGCGACTGAAAGACCTCGGCCTGAAGTTCGACATGGTGGACAAGGACTTGGGGTACGAGCTGCGGTGCGCGGACCCGATCCCGTTCGACGCGGAGTACACCCGGAACCTCGGGTACGGGGCGGTGAAGTTCCTGCTGTCGCCGGCCGCGGACGCCAACGGCGTGGTCATCACGTTCGTGGGCGGCAGCATGGTGCCGCGCCCGTTCCCGGAGATGATCGACCCGGTCACGAAGAAGATGCGCACGCGCCTCGTGGACACGGGCGACGAGACCTACGAGGTCGCCCGCCGGTACATGATCCGGCTGGAGCAGAGCGACTTCGACGACGCCGACCGCCTCGCGCGCCTCGCCGCCGTGGTGAAGAAGTCGCCGGCCGAATTCCGCGCCCGCTTCGAGTACGTCGTGCGCTAGCGCAAGTGTCAGTGGCTCGTGTCGGTGGTCAGTGAACGGCAGAAGACCGGAAGGGGTGTCGCCTCTGGTCTTCTGTCGTTCGCTGCTTTTCACTGACCACCGACACGAGCCCCTGACACTATTTCGGGGAATAAATCCCTTCGGCGCGGCTCCTATCTCACAGAACGCACACGTCACCGACCGAAGCTCAACCGGAACACAAAAGGGTGTCCCATGTGGTACGGCTATGCCGCCGACGCGCTCGTTG
>VGZJ01000037.1 GCA_016872595.1 Planctomycetota bacterium | reverse complement strand
GTGAAGGGGAACGCCCAGCGCCGCGGGCGGGCGCGGGACCGGGACCAACTGGCCAGCAACGTGCGGTCGTATTTGGCGACCACACAGAGACGCAAGACAACGGTTCAAGGCTATTTCCGAGCCGAGCATGTGAGATACGCCGCCTGAAGTCCGTTGATGTTACTTGTTATCCGCTCTGGGTAATAACTCGGCCTACGTCGCAGGAAAATGGCGGAACCAGTACGATTTCGAGTCGGGTGCGAGACTGATCGACTGGGGTGCGCATACGGTCGATCAGTGCCAGTGGGCGAACGACGCGGACACGTCCACGCCGGTCGAGTTCGTGCCGGGGAAGACAAACATCACCTGTCGGTATGCGAATGGTGTCAAGCTCGTCCTCGAATTCCTCAAGACGCCGTTCGGTGATCGCAGCCCGACGTTCAACAACAAAGTCGGTGTCTGTCCGGTGAAGTTCGTTGGCAGTGAAGGTACGGTTCAGGTCGGCGACGAGGGGATCGAAGTGAAAGTTGGCGAGGCTGATGCCACCTTCGAGAATGGTAAGCTCGAACGCTTCCACGACACCCGGTTGCACGCCCGCAACTTCTTCGACTGCGTGCGGTCGCGCAAACCCACGATCACCAACCCGGGCGTGATGTTGCAATCACACCTCACGAGTTTTGCCGCGTCGTTCGCGTGGATACTCGGCCGTAAACTCGAGTTCGACCCGAAGAAGAACGAGTTCGTCGGCGACGCGGAGGCGAACTCGCTCCGCTCCCGGCCGGAGCGGAACTGCTGGGCCTGATCGAGACGGCTGATACTTCGGAGGGTATTCGATGCGCGCGCTGATCGCACTCGGCCTGTTGACGCTCGGCGGGGCGGCCAATGCCGCGGACCCGCCAAAGAAGACGAACGTACTGTTCATCCTGACCGACGACATGCGTCCGGAGTTGGGTTGCTACGGCCACCCGCAGGTGAAGTCGCCGAACATCGACGCGCTGGCGAAGGCGGGGGTGCGGTTCGACCGGGCGTACTGCCAGTACCCGCTGTGCAACCCCAGCCGGGCGTCGATGCTCACCGGTCGCCTGCCCACTACCACAGGCGTGCTCGACAACACCGCCGACGTCCGCAAGCTGCACCCGGACTGGGTGACACTGCCCGAACACTTCAAGGCGAACGGGTACGTGTCGCTCCGCACCGGCAAGATCTTCCACGGCGGCATCGACGACCCCCAGTCGTGGAGCGAGGGGGGTGAGCCGCAGAAGAAGCCCGACCCGAACGCCCCGAAGCCCGACCCGGCCCAGCGGCAGAAGGCTTCCGACCAGATCGTGAAGTTGAAGGGCGACGGCGAGTCGCACGGCGACTACAAGACCGCCGACCGGGCGATCAAGTTCCTGCAACAGAACAAGGACAAGCCGTTCTTCCTAGCGTGCGGGTTCGTAAAACCGCACAGCCCGCCCACCGCCCCGGAGAAGTACTTCGACCTGTACGACGTGAAGACGGTGAAGCTGCCGGACAACTTCGCCGCCAAGCCGACCGTGCCCGACGGGTTCCCGAAGCCGTCGCTGGTGCCGAACTACGACCTGTTCATCAACCGAGACGCCTCCGAAGACGAGGCGAAGGAGATGACCCGCGCGTACTGGGCGAGCGTGTCGTGGGTGGACTGGAACGTCGGCCGGGTAGTCGCCGAGTTGGACAAACTCGGCCTCCGCGAGAACACTGTCATCGTGTTTTGGGGCGACCACGGCTACCACCTCGGCGAGATGGGCAAGTGGGCCAAGCACGGCTCGCTGTTCGAGGTCGGCACCCGCGTACCGCTGATCGTGGTGGCGCCGGGGGCAAAAGCGAACGGGCAAGCCGCGCTGCCGCCGGTGCAGTCGATCGACCTGTACCCGACGCTGTGTGAACTGTGCGGGCTGAAGCCGCCGGCCGGCCTGCAGGGGCACAGCTTGAAACCGCTGCTCAACGACGCCAAGACGAAGTGGGAGCACCCGGCGTTCACCGTGGCGGGGAACGCCAAGAACTTGGGTGTGGCCGTGCGGACGGACAAGTACCGCTACGCCGAATGGAACGGCGGAAAGAACGGGGCGATGCTGTTCGACGAAACGACCGACCCGAACGAGCGGAAGAACCTTGCCGACGACCCGAAGTTCGCCGACGTGCGGAAGCGGTTGGCCGACCTGGCGAAAGCCGCGACCAAATGAACGGGGCAGACATATTGGAACTTCGAGGAAGTACGATGCGACCGTATTGCAAGCTCTCCGTGTTCGTGCTGACGCTCGTTGGGCACCAACTCTGCACGGCCGACGACGCGAAGGCGCGGGACAAAGCCCTCGCCGGTGCCGAGGAGCGGTTGAAGGCCATCTACGAGAAGCGGGAGTTCGCCCCCGCCATCTTTCCGGGCAAGTGGCTCGCCGACAGTTCCGGCTACCTGATGCTCGAGTCGGCCACGCCGGGCGCGGAACCGGAAGTGGTGAAGTACGACGCTGCGGACGGGAAGCGGACCGTCGTCATCGGTGCCGACAAACTCGTGGAGCCGGGCAAGAAGGCCCGCCTGTTCGTGCAGCGAGTCACTCAGACCCCGGTCGATCACAAGTTCTGTCTCGACACTCGGACCGGGCAGTGGCTCTTTGACGTCAAGTCCGGCGAACTCCAAAAGCTCCCCAAGGAGGCACCCCAACCCGCCACTGCGGGCGGATTCTCTCCTCAAGCCGATGACATTGTGTTCCGACGAGGGCGGAACCTCGCGGTCGTCGAAATCGCGACCGGGAAAGTCACGCCGTTGACAAACGACGACGAC
Source organism: Planctomycetota bacterium (assembly GCA_016872595.1). Lineage (GTDB taxonomy): Bacteria > Planctomycetota > Planctomycetia > Gemmatales > Gemmataceae > Gemmata. Next base: position 28,599 of record VGZJ01000037.1, on the reverse strand, counting down.
CGGGGCGAACTGGATAACTACGACACGAATTGGAGCCCCGACGGTCGCCGGATCGCCTACGTTCAATCCGACTCATCCAAGGTGCGTCGGCGGGCGGTGATCCAGCCGACCGACCCGTCGTACCCCGAAGTGAGGTACGATCGGTTCGCCCGCGTCGGAACGCCCATTCCAAGCCTCCGCGTCGGTGTCGTCGATCGCAAAGGTGGGGACACACGGTGGGTCAAACTTCCTGCCGACCCCGGCACCTTCTACATCCAAAACGTCAGTTGGGCCGGGAACTCGAAGGAACTGTTGATCGAGATGCAGAGCCGCTCGCGTGATCACCGCAAGTTCCTTCTCGCGAACATCGAGACTGGTGAAGTCGCGACTGCCTACGAGGAGACCGACCCCGCCTGGGTTGACGCGAGTTACGCCGCCAACGCCGGGTTGGAGTGGATTCGCAGCGGCAAGGAGTTCGTGCTGCTTAGCGAGCGCGGCGGGTGGCGGCAGGCGTATCTGATCTCCCGCGACGGCAAGAGGCGAACGCTCCTGACCAAGGACAAGTCCGACATCATCGCCCGCGGGCCGGTCGACGAGGCAGGCGGGTGGTTCTACTTCAGCGCGTCCCCGAAGAACGCCACCCAGCGGTACATGTACCGCATCAAACTGGACGGCACGAGTGAGCCGGAACGGGTGACGCCAGCAGATCAGCCCGGCACACACACCTACGTGTTTTCGCCGGATCGGAAGTGGGCGTTCCACACGTACTCCACGTTCGACAAGCCGCCGGTCATCGACCTTGTGCGGCTGTCCGATCACAAATCGATGCGCGTGTTGGAAGCGAACGAAGAGGTTCGCAAGAGGGCCACCCCACTGATTCCGAAACCGACCGAGTTCCTCCAGCTCGACATCGGCGGCGGGGTGGTGATGGACGCTTGGATGATCAAGCCGAAGGACTTCGACGAGAAAAAGAAGTACCCACTCTTCGTCTTCATCTACGGCGAGCCGCACGGCCAGACGGTACTCGACGACTGGGCGGGTGGTCAGAACCACAGCATGTTCCACCGGATGATCGCTGATCTCGGCTACCTCGTCGTGTCGATGGATGGACGCGGGACGCCGGCACCGAAAGGGGCCGCTTGGCGTCGCGCGGTGTACGGCAGCTTGGGGCCGCTCTCGACCGAAGAACAAGCGGCAGGCGTGAAAGAACTGGGTCGAATGCGCTCCTACGTCGACACGTCGCGTGTCGGCATCTGGGGATGGAGCGGCGGCGGGTCGAACACGCTGAACGCGATGTTCCGCAAGCCGGACGTGTATCAGGTCGGCATCGCGGTCGCCCCCAAGCCGCGCCCGGAGTTGTACAACGCGTGGTTCCAAGAGATCTTCATGCGGACGCCCGACGTAAACCCGGAAGGCTACCGCAAGGCCGCGGCCATCAATTACGCGGAGGGCTTGAAAGGCGATCTGCTGATCGTCCACGGCACCGGCGAAACGAACACGCACCTACAGATCACCGAGAGTCTGGTGGACCGCCTGATCGAACTGGGAAAAAGGTTCGATTACATGGCCTACCCGAACCGCGACCACGGGTTGCGCGAGGGGAAAGGCACCGCCGTCCACCTGCGGATGCTGATGACTCGATATCTGCTCGATCACCTTCCCCCCGGCCCGCGGTGAGATCGTGGCCGACGCGGATCGGCGGGTGGTGTTGAATCCGGCATGGCCGGCGGACACGAATGCTCTTACCCTGCCCGGAGTGGCCGCCGAGATGCCGACCGCAGCCCTCATTTACCCGCACCAACTGTTCGACACGCACCCGGCGGTCGCGGGGGCGGACGTGGTGTTCCTCGTCGAAGACCCGCTGTTCTTCCGCCAGTACGCCTTCCACAAGCAGAAGCTGATGCTGCACCGGGCGAGCATGAAGCGGTACGCCGCCGAGGTGCTGCCGAAAGCCAATTACATCGACGCCCAACAGCTCGAACAGACCGGCGACGTGGTCGCTCTCGTGAAAAAGGCGAAGTGCAACGCCGTGCGGGTGGTCGACCCGACCGACGACTGGCTGCTTCGCCGACTGACGGCCGCGTGTGCCGCCGCACGCATGAAGTTGACTGTACACGACGACCCGCACTTCCTCACCCCGCCGTCGGAGATCGACGCCTTCACCGCCGGCAAAGGGAAGCTGTTTTTCACCGACTTCTACATCCGCCAGCGGAAGCGGCTCAAGGTGCTGCTCACCCCGGACGGCAAGCCGGTCGGGGGCAAGTGGAGCTTCGACGCCGACAACCGCAAGAAACTGCCAACCACAGTACGCCCACAAGTCCCGGCAGTGCCGCCGGAGAATGGGTTCGTCCGAGAGGCCCGCGAGTACGTCCGGACCCACTTCCCCGACGCCCCCGGCTCGGACGCGCCGTTCGTGTATCCGACTTCAACGACGGAAGCACGGGCGTGGCTGGCCGACTTCCTCGAACACCGCTTCGCCGACTTCGGGGTGTACGAAGACGCCATCTCTACCCGCGAGCGGGTGCTGTTCCACTCCGTGCTCACCCCCGCCCTGAACGTCGGGCTGCTCTCGCCGGCGGAAGTGACGGACGCGGCCCTGAAGTACGCCGATCGGGTGCCGCTCAACTCGCTGGAGGGGTTCGTCCGGCAGGTGATCGGCTGGCGGGAGTTCGTGCGGCTGGTGTACCGTACCCGCGGGCGGGAGCAGCGCACGCGGAACTACTGGGGGTACACCCGGCCGATCCCGGCGGCGTTCTACACCGGCACCACCGGTATCGCCCCCGTGGACCACGTCATCCGGTCGGTGCTCGACACCGCCTACTGCCACCACATCGAGCGGCTGATGATTCTTGGCAACTTCGTGCTGCTGTGCGACCTCTCACCCGACGCCGTCTACCAGTGGTTCATGGAACTGTTCATCGACGCCTACGACTGGGTGATGGTGCCGAACGTGTACGGCATGAGTCAGTTCGCCGACGGCGGCGGGATGACGACGAAGCCGTACATCAGCGGCAGCAGTTACGTACTCAAGATGAGCGATTTCAAGAAAGGCCCATGGTGTCCGATCTGGGACGCCCTCTACTGGAGATTCATCGACCGCCACGCTGATTTCTTTGCTGGCAATCCACGAATGGCCATGATGGTTAAGATGAAGGATAAGCTCGGCTCGAAGATGACGGAACATCACCGCGTGGCCGAAGCATTTTTGGACCGACTCCATGGGTGAGCCGATGCCGCGAACCAGGAAGAAATCCGACTTGCCGCGGAAGATATGCGTGACAGGAAGAAATCCGACTTGCCGCGGAAGATATGCGTGACTTGTGGCAAACTCTTCACGTGGCGAAAGAAATGGGCACTGGACTGGCCCGACGTGAAGTATTGCTCCGACAAGTGCCGACGCAAGTCGGACACTTCGCTGCCGCGTCGCGATGCCGGAGCGGTGTAAGCTGAGTTACCGACCGGGAGCGGCGCGGGACGCGGTCAGGAACAACTCGTTGCACTCCGATTCCAACACCCCACCGAGAACCGTACACCGCCACCCCGGGCTGCGCCGAACGACCTCCTCGGCCTGAATGTCGATCTGGAGCCATCCCGTGTCCGCCAAGAAACGGATGGATGAGCCGAACACGACTGCCCCAATACCAGCCCACAGGATCGCACCTTGGCACATCGGGCAGGGTTCGGCTGTCGTGTAGAGAACGAGCCGGGCAAAGTCGATATCGGTAGCGGACGCAACCAGCCGGTTGAGGGCGTCGATCTCCCCGTGCCAGGTTGGGTTTTCGTCCGACCGGTTCCACCCCTCCGCCACGACCTCCCCCGTGGAGCGATCGACAACGATCGCGGCGAACGGCCGGTCGGGCACCCGGGCCGCTAGGGCGATAGCCCGGCGCATGTAGCTTTCGTGATCGAGTTCGCTCATCGGTTTGCCTCCGTCAAGACGTCATGATCATCCACACGACCAGCAGCCCCCGCAGGCTCCAGGCCGCCGTGCGCACCCAGTTGGTGGAAACCAACTGCCGGTGTACCTCTGGGTCGAACGCCCGCGACAGCCGCTCGTGACACGGAACCTGAACGAACTGGGTCGAACCCCAGACGACCGCGAGGAGGGCCACACCCACGAGAGCCTGGGTGAGCGAGACGCCCGCGGGCCGCACCCATAAGAGCAACAGTCCGGTGGCGAGTTCGATGAGCATGGGCGGCCCGACGACCCACGCAGTCCGACGGGTGTGCGCCTGTTCGTACGCCGCAAACTCCGCCCGCCCGATGTCGGCCATGAGCGGGTAGTGAACGACCTGCACGAACCAGATGACCCCGACCATGAACAGCGTGGTCGCGAGGTGCAGGTACACCACTGCGTGAGCCATCTCGTCACGCATCGGTCGTGGCCCCGGTTCGATCGGTGACCGCCGCGGCGTGGATCGACTCCAGCAACCGGCGGGTGGTGTCGTGCCGGTAGTCGAACATCCGCGTTAGCTTGTGCCGAATCATCCCGTCGAGCAGCCAAAGGCCGAGCCGTCCGAACGGCGGTAGGTATTCCACCTCGTCTCGGAGCAGAGTGCCGCCCGCCCCGTCGTCCCAGAATTCGTGGCGGTGATACCAGTAGTCGAACGGGCCGGCCTCCTGCACATCGGCGAACCGGTGCGGCGGGTCGTACTCGGTGTGCACCGCCACCCACCGCAGTGGCAGCCCCAACACCCGGCCGACGAGAATCACACGGGCCCCCGGCTTCAGCCCGCCGGTCGCTTCGGCTACCCGCATTGGCTCCCAAGGCGGGACAAGTTGCCGCAGCGCGTCCGGGGTCTCGTGGAACCGAAACACCTCCGCCGGGGGCACCGCGACGCAGCTCTCTTTGACGAACCGCCGGACGGCCGCTGCGGCGGGCGTGCCCGGTCGGCGGTTCAGGAATGCTCCCCACAGGATGAGGGCGAACGGGACCAACCAGAGCAGGTCGTTGGTCAAGATCGTCAGTCCGAAGACCGGCGGGAAGGTGCCCTTCGCCAGGGCCACGGCGAAGCCGATCGGGCCGAACACCTTGCCCAGGAGGCCGACGAGCACGATCGGCCAGTGTCGCCAGGGGTCATTGGCGGCGACGAGGTAGCCCACGCCGTACACGCCGACGATCATCCCGACACACTGCCAGATCTCGGGGTAATTCAGGCGGGCGATGCCGCAGAGGTCGAACAGCAGGTGGGGGAACGCGATCACACTCGCGCCCCACGCGAGGTTGTACACCCCGGCAGCGCGGAGCCACCATCTGGCCCACCCGGGCGGGGCGTCGCGGTTCACGGTCATCGGCTCTCCCGTCGGTCAGCGGGGTCGAACGGTGGCGAGCCCGCCGTCGATTCCCAGAACTTGCCCCGTGACCCAGCCCGAGTCCGGGCCGAGCAACCAGTCGATCGCCCCGGCCGCATCCGCGGGGTCGCCGACCCGCCCGAGGGCATGCATGGCCGTGGACGCCTTGAGCGAGGCTTCGTTCGCCGTCAGGCGGGCGGTCATGGGCGTGCGTATCAGGCCGGGGGCCACGCAGTTGACCCGGATGCCGCGGGTGGCGTACGTGGCCGCTGCCGATAGCGTCAGGCCGATCACCCCGGCCTTGGCGGCGGCGATGGCTTCGTGGTTCACGAGACCGACTCGCGCGGCAGCAGACGAGACCAGAACAATCGAGCCACCGGTCGCGGTCATGGCCTTCGCGGCGGCTCCTAATACGGCGAAGGCACTCGTCAAATTCGTCGCGACCGTCGCCATCCATTCCGCCTCGGTCGTGCTGTGGGCCGGCTTGAGCAGCAGCGACCCGACGCAGTTCGCGACCCCGTCGAGCCGGCCGAACCGCTCGACGGTCGCATCCACACAAACGTTCGCCTCGTCGAACCGGGTGGCATCGACCGGAATAGGTTCCGCACCGATTTCCGCGGCGAGGGTCCGGAGCCGGTCGCTGTCGCGTGCGGCGACGACCAGTCGCGCGCCCCGCCCGGCGAGCCGGCGGGATAGGCTCGAGCCGATCCCACCGGTCGCCCCGAACACAAGGTACACCGGGGTGGGGTCTGAATCAGGTGAACCCATGGCCGACCTCCTTCTCCTCTGAACTTCTACGCTCGCCGGTGGTGGTGTCGATTCAGTCGGTGGGTAGGAACACCCACAAGGCCGGGCGCCCGCAGTTGCAGTGGACCGCACGGCCGAGCAACCCCAGCCCGGCGAGGCTCAGGTACACCGACGTGCGGGCCGCGTCCCAGTAGCCGCGCCGCCCGTGGGCGTGCGGACCCCGGAGCCGGCGTTCCAAGCTGGGCACGGGGTGGAAAATGGTTTCGACGACCGACGGGCGGTGTCGTTCGCCGTCTTGCAGGTCATCGAGTTGGCGGGCCGTCGATTCGATCCTCTCACGCGGGAACCCTTCGGACAGCAGCCGTTCGTCCACCTCGGCCACGCCCCGGCGGCTGAGTGTCGGCAGCGTCAATAGTCCGACGAAAGACCAGAGCGTGAACCACAGACTCAGTTCGATCGTCCCGGCGGCAGTCCCGAGTTGTGTCGGACCGGTGAGCAGGGCCGCGGTTGTGAGGCCGGCGAGCGTGAACAGTAGCGCGAGCACTCGGCCCCGCCACCAACTGCCCGTCAGGATCGTTAGTGCACGCCGCCTCAACGCGACCCGTAGCCCATCGGCCCCTAAGAGCTGTCCCCACTTCATCGGGAGCAGGTGGAGCCGCGGCCGAAACACGCCAACGATTGCCCCGGTGAACCCCTCGTCCGCACTCTCGGCCATCCCTACCGGGACGAGGTCGCACGACGCGGTCCCCTCTAGGGCGCTCGGGGTCAGATCCAGGTGTGCAATCGCGGACGCGATCTGCACCCGCGAGCGGAGCACGAGCAGTGCGAGGATCCCCCCGGCCGCGACGGTCCCGGCGACGCCCCCGTATTTCCCCGCGAACATCAGGGCGGTGGCCGTCAAGAAAAGCAACATTGTGTGGACGGCGACCCCACGGGCGAGGCCGGCGAGGTAGCGCCCCGGCGGCGGGTGGGATCGGCCGTACCGCCGCGGCAGCAGATAGCCGCCGAACACGTCGAACGGGAGTTGCACGAGTGCATAGATCAGGACGAAGCCAGCCAACCCCAACAGGTGCTGTTCCGGGGGCGCGTCGGCACCGGGTCCGAGCGAAGCCGGGAGTCCCAACACCAGCGCGAGCACCGCCAGCACGACGAGGGTTCCCACTGCTGACATTCCCAGCCAGAGCCTAGCGCGGCCGTAACCCGGGACAGCGGGAGCCGCGGGAGGCTCGGTCTTCGGGGGCGGGTTCGCCGCCCGCTGCATCGCCTCGGCCGTCTTGCGGATCCCGTTGAGCATGCCGCCGAAGACGATGCCGTGAAGCGGCACCACGGCGTACCAGTACAAAAGCCCGAACAGTCCCCGCGGTCGGAACAGGGCCGTCATCGTCAGTCGGGTGCCGGACCCGCCCTCGCCCGGTTGCATCTCGAAGTTCAGCTTCGCCTCGCCCGGCAGCTTCATCTCCGCCCGCAGCGACAGAGAGCGGTCCCGCTCGACGCCGACGACCCGCCAGAAGTCGAGCGCCTCACCGAACTCGACCTTCTCGGAGTTCCGCCGCCCACGGCGTAAGCCCGGTCCGCCGACCAGCGTGTCCATCCACCCGCGGATCCGCCACAGGATGTCGCCGGCGTACCACCCGTTGCCCCCACCGATACGGCAGACGGCCGCGAACACGTGGTGCGGGTCCGCCTGGATGTTCACGGACCGACGGTCCGTGAACACGGTGCCGCCCGCCCACTCGGGATCACCCGGCACCGTGCCCGCGGCCGACCATCGCGTCTCGACGTCGTTCGCCTCCACGCTCCGAATCGCCTGCCGAATCGCCTCCCGCACTCCCAGCGCCGAGTGGGGCATCAGCCGCTGGGTGTCGCCGTTCGTCACCACCACGCGGTTGCGAAGCCCCTCGGCGAGCGGCCGGGCGATGCGGTACGAAACCGGAGTGACCAGACCGATCCACAACGAACTCAGTCGCGGCGTGAGGACGGGTAGGGGGATGATGAGCCGCTTAGGCAGGTGCAACTCCTCGGCCATGACCCGCATCAGGTCGCGGTACGGCAGCGCGTCCGGGCCGCCGATCTCGAGCGTCTTGCCGGAGGTCTCGGGCACCCCGAGACACCGGACCAGCCAGTGCAGAACGTCGTCGATGGCAACCGGCTGGCACTCGGTCTTCACCCACGACGGGGTGACCATCACCGGCAGCCGCTCGACGAGGTAACGAAGGATCTCGAACGACGCCGAGCCGGCCCCGATAATCATGGCCGCCCGGAAGGTAGTCACCGGCACGCCGGACGAAGCCAGTTCGGTCTCGACGTCGCGCCGCGACTGAAGGTGTCGGCTCAGGTCGGCCCCCATCTCGCCGAGGCCGCCGAGGTAGATGATGCGAGCCACGCCCGCCCGCGCCGAGGCCTTCGCGAAGTTGGACGCCAGCAGACGGTCACGGGCGGCATACTCCGCACCTGTCACCTCCATGGAGTGGACGAGGTAGTAAGCTGCCGAGCACCCCTCGAGTTGGCTGGCGAGTTGGTCTACGTCAGACATGTCGCCGGTCACGAGTTGCACGTTCGAGTCGGCCCGCCATGCCCGCTCGTCGAGCTTGCGGGGCTCGCGCGCCAGACACCGGACACGATGCCCGGCGGCGAGGAGCGCGGGGGTCAGGCGGCCACCGACGTAGCCGGTCGCTCCAGTGACGAACAGGGTGCCGGGGTTGGGGTGGGGGTCGGGCACGGGACGACCTTCGATCAGATACGAGGGAGGAACAGACGACACGGCAAGCTCGGGTTCGGGAGGAGTTGCGCCCGCCCGAACCACCCCACCCGCGCCACGAGCCGGAGTCCTGCCGCGGCCAAGACGGGTCGCAGAGGCCCAGCGACAGGCCGCCACCACCGCCGCAGCACGACGAGCGTTCCGACACCCGCCACGAGTGTGAGGTCGCGGCCGTCCGCGACGAGGCTCAAAGGCCGGCCGTTCAGGACACCGTCGAGACGGCCGGCCAGAGTCAGTTTGGGCTTTGGCCTAGGTCGCGGGTGCGGATCTTCAGGGTGCCGCCGAACACCCACTCGGCGTGCTCGGCCTGCGGCCCGGTGCCACTCGGAATCTTGACGTGCATGTCCACGAATTCGTACGCGATCTCCGCGTTCCGCCCGGTCAGGCGGTCGTACAGCCCGATTGCCAAGTCGGGCCAAGTGTTCGTGTGCTGGGGATTCATAGGAACCTGTCGGGGTGCCAAGGAGGTAGTTGGTATAGTGGCTGCTAAATGACAAGGGGATTGCGTACCGTTCTACTCACCGATCCGATGGCGGATTGTCTTGCGACTTACGTGAGAAGGCGTGGGGGTTGGTTCGACGGACCTCGTAGATTGTGAATGCAAGTGAGGCTGCAATGAGCAGAGTGATGCCCACACCTGCGAGAAAAATTAGAACTGGGAGGGTCATAATTAGTTTCTCCTGACCAGTGTCTTGACGTACCCGCCGAATGCGAGGATGGATGGAACCCATAGTCCCACGAAGAGACCTGAATCATGATCGACAAGGAACCACAGGCTCACCGACAGCAGGAATGAAAGAAACGCTGCAGTCAGAAGCAGGTAGTCGCTGATTTTGATTTCCATTGGTAGTCCAGTGGGGTTCGGGGAGTCCGTTGGACGACGTTATCACTGCGACTTTTTTAACCGGAGAAATTCACAAGCATTAACCGTGGGACGGACAAATTCCAAACAAGCGGTTGAGCGTACTATCAGTAGACCCGCGTGGAATCCGGATGCCGCCCTTCGTCAGGACACACCTCGCGGCCGCAGCACCAGAAAGGAATGCCCCTTCGACCCGCCCGCCGGAAAGCCAGTCGCCGCATACCGCCAACCCGATCTCGGTGTCGAACAGTACATCTCGCCCCGCAGGATCTATGGTGGACCCCGAAAACTGGACCACTGGATCGGTTGCTATCAGGTGGTCCCATTCGAGGGTTTCAACGATGGGTAAGAGGAACCGCACGCACACGCCTGCGTTCAAGGCGCAGGTCGCCCTAGTGGCCATCAAGGGCGACCGCACCATCAGTCAGGTCGCGGCGCATTACGAGCTCCACGTCAACCTCGTGGCGCACTGGAAGAAGCCGCTCCTCGAAGGGGCTGCGACCGTGTTCGACCCTCAGGGCAAGAACACGCCTCCGCACGACGACACCAAGGCGACCGAACTGTACGAGCAGATCGGGCGGCTCTAGGTGGAGCTCGCCTCCGTGAACAAAGAACCTCCCGGCCGCGGCTGAATGGAAGCGCGAGCAGATCGAGCCGGACCACCCGCAACTGAGCGTGCGTCAGCAGTGCGAGTTACTGGAGCTAAATCAGTCGAGCGTCTACTACGAGCCGGCCCAAGCGGACCCCGAGGACACGCGACTGATGGCCCGGCTCGACCGGCTGCACACCGAGAGCCCGTTCTTCGGCTCGCGCAAGTTGGCCGTCGTGTTGAGCACGCCGGAACTTCCGGTGAACCGCAAACGGGTGCAGCGGCTGATGCGGGTGATGGGCATGGAAATCTTGTACTGCCGGCCCAAGACGACGGTGACCGGGTACGACCACTCGAAGGTGTCCAAGCACCTGCGGGGTACTCCGTGACGCCGGGCCGGTGGCCCGGCGGGAGGAGGGGCTCCAGGTCTTCTACAAGCTCGACGACCCGCTGGTCGAGACGCTCTGCCGCGCGGTCTGCGAGTAGCTCATGGAACAGTTCGAGGCCGACGCGGGGGACGAGAACCCCTGTTGAAGTTGAAGGTTGCCACTATCCGGGCGGCGGAGCGCGTGACCATCGGTGAACAGGCTGAGCTTCTGGGGCGCGGTGTCCCGCTCACTGGGGCGGGTCCGTGTAGCCCCGGACTGTTCCCGGCCCGGTCCTCCGGCTACCGCCCCTTCTGCCTGCTGATCGGCTCGGCAGTTCCGCCGGCGGGCGCTCCAGTTGGTTCCGCTGCGGCTTGCCGTCGCCCTGCAACGCCTCGGTCTCGTCCGCCAGCAGCCCACCGATTTGCACCGCGCGCACGGCCGGTAATGGCGTGAGAAGTGAGACCGTGTCAGGTCCCGCGGCCTCACCGTCCCGGACGTCGGGCGATCTCACTTGCTGCTCACCGAAGGGGTGAGCACTTCCGCCGAGGCGTGGACCCATCGCCCGTGCTTTTACCACGAGAATGGCCTTCACGCATGTGCGCCGGTCCAACACGCTGTGGGGAATTCGTCTCTTGGTGTAGCGCGCTCCTGTCCGACACGCCGCGGCACCTTGGAACACAGCTACGTACACCGGGTCTCGACCCGTCGGAGCCAGTCTCGATATAATGTGGATAATCGTGCGGTCACGAACACTGACCGGATCCCCCACGATCACATGCACAACCACATCCTCTGCAACGGGTTACCGCGATGAATTGGCTCGACCCGCACATCCACATGATCTCGCGGACCACCGACGACTACCAGCGCATGGCCTACGCGCAGTGCGCCGCGGTCAGCGAGCCGGCGTTCTGGGCCGGGTTCGACCGCGGCAGCGCCGCCGGGTTCCACGACTACTTCCGCCACCTCACCGAGTTCGAGCCGCGCCGCGCCGCGCAGTTCGGCATCAAGCACTACTCGTGGCTCTGCATTAACGCGAAGGAAGCGGAGAACGTGTCGCTGTCGCGCGAGGTCATCAGCATGATCCCGGAGTTCCTGTCGCGCCCCGGCGTGCTGGGTATCGGCGAGATCGGCCTCAACAAGAACACCGCGAACGAGGCCACGGTGTTCCAAGAGCACCTCGACCTCGCCGCGAAGACCGACGAGTTGATCTTGATTCACACCCCGCACCTCGAGGACAAGTACAAGGGCACGCGGATGATCGTGGACATGCTCAAGGGCGACCCGCGGGTCACGCCGCACCGCGTGTGCATCGACCACGTCGAAGAGCACACCGTGAAGCTGGCGCTCGACAACGGGTTCTGGTGCGGCATGACGCTGTACCCGGTCACGAAGTGTACGCCGGCGCGGGCGTGCGACATCATCGAGATGGTCGGCACCGAGCGCATCATGGCGAACTCGGCCGGCGACTGGGGCAAGTCGGACCCGCTCGCGGTGCCCGAACTGATTCAGGAAATGAAGCGCCGCGGGCACAGCGAGGCGAGCATCAAGAAGGTCGTGTACGACAACCCGCTGAGCTTCTGGCGACAAGCGAACAACTGGAAGGACTGGCCGGCGGACCCGGCCACGAGCGCCGCGCCCGCGAAGGCCGGGTACTAAGGAGTCGGAATGACGTTGAAGGAGTTTTGGGAGCACATCGAGACGACGACGCGGAGCGACCCGGACGCCCACGGCGCGCGCCTCGTCGCACGACTGGCCAAGCGCCCGGTGAACGACATCCTCGACTTCGCCCACCTGTGGGACCTGCTGCACGCCCGCGCGTACACGTGGGCGCTGTGGGGCGCGGCCTACATCGTCCAAGGCGGGTGCTCGGACGACGGGTTCGACTACTTCCGCGGGTGGCTGCTGCTGCAAGGGCGCAAGGCGTACGCGGCCGCGCTGCGGAACCCCGACTCGCTTGCCGGGGTCGTCGACCCCGCCGACGACTTTACGGAGTACGAGGCCCGGCCGGGGTGGGAGGCGTGGTTCCGCGCGACCGGCACCGCGGACGACCCGGACTACGACGCCCTCGACGTGGCGCTGGCGGCGCGCCCGCACAAGGATACGAGCTTGCCGGCGCTCGGCCGCGGGTGGAACTTCGAGAACGACAAACTCATGCGCAAGCGCTACCCGCGCCTCTGGGCGCTATTCAACGACGACGAGTAAATAGAAAGGCCCGCCGCGGGGCGGCGGGCCTGCTTCTGTAGCCGGGGTCATTGACCCCGGCGCCGCACGGCAGGAGTAGCTCCGGCCTCGATGAGGCCGGCTACAGTGTGACTACGGCAACACGCGCTTCGGGTAGGCCGGGCGCTCGTCCTTCTTCGGCGGGTTCTTCTTCAGCGCGTCGAGCGCCAACTCAATCGCCTTCTCCAACTGCGGGTCCTTGCCGGCGATCACGTCCTTCGGCCACATGTTCACGTCGTGGTCCGGGGCCACGCCGTCGTTCTCGATGATGAACCCGCCGTCCGGCACCCAAATGGCGATGTTCGGCGCGGTCACGTTGCCGCCGTCCATCAGCGTCGGGAACCCGCTGATGCCGACCAGCCCGCCCCACGTCCGCTTGCCGACGAGCGGCCCCAGCCCGAACTTGCGGAACATGTATGGGAGCATGTCGCCACCGCTGCCCGCGCCCTCGTCGATGATCATCACCTTCGGCCCGAACACCGCGGCGCTGGGCGAGCGCCAGTCGGCCCCGTGCCGCGGGGCCCAGTACGACGCGAACGGGCGGCGCAGGATGTCGATGTAGTAGTCGGCGATCTGCCCGCCGCGGTTGTACCGCTCGTCCACGATCAGCCCGTCCTTGTCGATCTGCGGGAAGAAGTACCGCTTGAAGTCGGCCATGCCGCCCGCGGCCGTGTCGCGCACGTGGATGTACCCGATCTTGCCGCCGGTCGCCTTCTCGACCTTCTTCAGGTTCCCCTGCACCCAGTCGAGGTTGCGCAGGTTCAGTTCGTCGCCGATCGGCTCGACCGTGACCGTGCGGCTCCCCTTCCCGTCCGCGCTCGGCCCGACCGTGATCTCGACCAGCTTCCCTTCGGTGTTCTCGAACGGCGCGTACACTTCGGTCGGCGCTTTCAGTTCCTTACCGTTGACGGCGAGGAGGAAGTCGCCTTCCTTCACGTTCACGCCGGGCGCGGTGAGCGGCGAGCGCATCGTCGCGCTCCAGTTCAGCCCGCCGTAAATCTTCTTGAACTTGTACCGCCCATCAACCAGTTCGTAGTCCGCGCCGAGCAACCCGCCGGGCACGGTCTTGCGCTCGCCGGTGCGCTCGCCGAAGCTGTTGATGTAGCTGTGGCCGACCGCCAGTTCCGACAACATCCAACGGATGACGCGGTACAGGTCGCCGCTGCTGGTGCAGTCCGCGAGGAACGGCTCGTACTTCTTCTTCATCGCGGGCCAGTCGGCCCCGTGCATGTTGGGGTCGTAGAAGAAGTCGCGGTTGATGCGCCACGCCTCGGTAAAGATTTGCTTCCACTCGGTGCGCGGCTCGACGCGCACTTCGACGGTCTCGAAATTGACCTTCCCATCGCCGCCGGCGCTCGGGGCCGGGGCCGTGGGCAACCCGCCGGGGCGCACGCCGCCACCGAACGGCGCGCCGCCACCACCGCTACTGCTGGTGACGTACCAGCTCCCGCCGCTGGCGTAGAGCAGCTTGCGGCCGTCCGGCGTCAACTCGTAAGCGGTCACGCCGGCCTGAACCGTGCTGGCGCGCTTGCGGTCGATGTCGTATCGGAACAGCGTGGCGCTCGGCGGCGGGCCGCCCGGCGTCGGGTCGGGGCGCGACACGTAGTACAGCGCGCCCGCGGGGCCGGCTTGAAGCGCGCCGTAGTTTCCTTGCGGCAGCGGGAACGACAGGATGCGCTGGTCGATCCCCTCGAAGTCGATCTTGAACTCCGCCTTCTTGGGGTCGATCTGCGGCGTCGGCTGCTCGCCCTTCTCCTCGTCGTTCTCGCGCAGGAACGGGCTGGGCAGGTTCTTGGTCAGCACCACGAGGTTGAGCGCGAACCGCGGGGGCCGGCTGTCGGCCGCGGACTGGCTGAACCCGTGCTTGCTCATGCCGGTGTCGTTCGAGCTGCGGAAGTACAGGTACTTCCCGCTGGCGTCGAACACCGGGTCCGTGGCCTCGGTCAGGCCGTCGGTCACGGCCGTCGATTGGCCGCTCTCCAGCGAGTACACGAACACACGCGAGATCGCGGCCGGCGTGTTGCTGGCGTAGGCGACGTGCTTCGAGTCGGGCGACCAACTCGTCGCGGTCGGCTGCGAACCGAGCCGATGCCGCGGTTCCACGATCTTGGTGACCTTGCCGCCCTCCACGTCCAGATACCACAGCGTTTGCGAGTTGTCGGTGAACAGAACCTTCTTCGCGTCGCGCGACCAGATCGGGTTGAAGTAGAACCCGCTGCCCGTCAGCTTGACCTTCTTCGCCTCGCCCTTGCCCGTTTGCGGGGCCAGCACCATCTGGTACTCGCCGCCCTCGTCGGAGAAGTAGGCGATGGTCTTGCCGTCCGGGGACCACGACGGGTTGCGGTCGTGCGCGCCCGGCGAGTTGGTCAGGTTGCGGAACTCGCCCTTCTCGACGGGCACCGTTACGATCTCGCCGCGGAACTCGACGGCCACGCGCGAGCCGCTGGGCGATACGCTCACGTCGCGCACGTATTTCGCGCCCTTGGCGAACCGCGGCCGGGCCTCGGGGTTGTCGATGGCGATGCCGACCTTGAGCCGCGTGCTCTCGGTCATGGGCGGGGCCATCTGGTGCAGGTAGCCGGCTTGCTCGAAGAGGAGCTTCGTGCCGTCGGTTGCGATATCGAGAACCGGGAAGTCGGTGAACTTGGTGAGTTGCGTCAGCTTCTTATCGTCCGTGTTGTAGCTGAACACGTTGTACTCGCCGGCGCGGTCCGACCGGAAGTAGATGGTGTGGCCGATCCAGTTCGGGTCGAGGTCGTTGCAGCGGTCCTTCGGCTGGCTGATCTCGGTCACGTCGTGCGTCTTGACGTTGTAAATCCAGATGCGCGAGTGGGTGCCGCCGCGGTAGTTCTTCCACTGGAAGGTGGCGTCGCGCACCGGGGTGTAGGCGATGAAGTCGCCGTCTGGCGAGTACGCGGCCTCGAAGCCCCACGGGATCGGCAGTTGCGTGGGCATCCCGCCCGCGAGCGGGACCGTGAACAGTTGGTCGTGGCGCACGCTGTGGGCGTTACGCGGCGAGGCGAACAGCACGCTCTTGCCGTCCGGGGTGAACCCGCGAACGGTGTCGCGCGCCGGGTGGCTGGTCAGGCGCGTGACCGCGCCGCCGGTCGTAGGGATCGTGTACACGTCGGTGTTGCCGTCGTACTGCGCGCTGAACGCGATGGTCTGCCCGTCTGGGCTGAACACAGGGTTCGACTCGACCCCGATGTCGCTGGTGAGGCGCTTCGGGTTCTTCCCATCGCCGTCCGCGACCCACAGGTCTTCGGCGTACACGAACGCGATGTTCTTCGCGCTGACCGCGGGCATCGACAGCATCCGCGTATCAGTCGGGTTGGGTTGAGCGTGCGCGGTCGCGGGGGCCAGCAGCCCCGCGGCGAGCAGCGCGAATCGAAGCGCGCGCATCATGATGACGGTTCCGAATGTGAGGAGAGGGGAGATGACTGGTGGACATGATACGCCCCTGCAAGAGAGACGTAAGCCCCCACGTTGAATGGACGAGGGGCAGAAAATGTGAGTGGACGTTTAACGTTCGTCCCGAAGGGACGAACGCTAAACGTCTCGTTGCTGCGCCGTCACTTCGTCGCAGGTAGCTCCTCGATGGTCACGCTCTTGTAGTACACCTTCACCTTCGCGCCGCCGTGGACCTGTAGGCCGATGATGCCGC
The DNA here is from genome assembly GCA_016872595.1 of Planctomycetota bacterium. GTDB lineage: Bacteria > Planctomycetota > Planctomycetia > Gemmatales > Gemmataceae > Gemmata. The sequence continues at coordinate 12,117 of VGZJ01000037.1, read as the reverse complement.
TCTTCTCGATCTTGGCGTCCTCTTCCTTGTAGTCGACGGTCAGCGTGCCGTTGAGCCACAGGCGCACGCGCGGCCCCTCGCAGCGGATCGTGTACTCGTTCCAGTCGTCGTGCTTCACGAGTTTCTCGATCACGTCCTTCGCGGGTTTGGCGAGCACCTTGTTCCGGCGCGACTCGTCGTACAGCGCGCCCCAGTAGTCTTGGCCCATGTCGGCCTGATAGCCGCTGACCTCGTGGTGCTTGGGGATGCGCTTGGTGCGGAACTGGATACCGGCGTTGGCCTTCGCCCGGTCGCCGGTCAGCTTGAACGTGACCTTCAGCTCGAAGTTCTCGTAGGTCTTGGTGGTGCAGAGGAACTCGTTCCGCGGCACAACGGTATCGAGCGACCCCGCGATGATGACCCCGTCTTCGACCTTCCACGTCTTCTCAGTGTCGCCCTCCCAACCGGCCAGCGTCTTGCCGTCAAACAGCTTGACCGGCTCCGCCCCGACCGCGGGCGCGAGCAACAGAAGAGCGAAGAAGGAGAACAAGCAGCGCATGGGAAAGGCTCCGAACAATGGGGAAGTTTCTGCCCCCTAAGATACGGAGCGCGATGCCGACACCAGATAGTTAACAGAACGGTCACTCCGACTTCCGGCGGTAGCTGATGAGCGCGCCGGCGGTGGGGGCGAATGCCGTTGGGCGCGCGCTCTCGACGTATTCCGGCTTGCCGTCCTTCTCGCGCACCGGGGGCGAGCCGAGGCAGAGGCGCAGGCGGTCGCCCATGTCGTCGCTCGTCAGCTCGTAAATGCCGCGAACCGTCAGCCGCTTACCGCGGGCGTCGGTGTACGTCAGGTCGATGTGCTTGGGCGACTTGGTCGTGTCGAGCGTGTACTCGAAGTCCTCGAACTGGTCGCCGCGGAACTGCTGCGCCCACGTCCCTTCCGAAACGACCGCACACTTGCGCCGCTGGCTCCGGTCTTCCTTCGCGCCCGGCGATTGGAAGTCCATCACCACCCACGTCCCCACCAGACGCTCGGCGTCGGTGGGGGCGAACGTGTTGGCGCAGCCGGTGCCGGCGCAGACGGCGAGGGCGAGGGCAAAGGTGCGGTTCATGCTCAAACATAGCTCACTCCAACGGCGGGAGGATGTCCGGTTCGATTTGGTAGCCGTCGGCCAGCGCGTTGGTGCTGTTGAACAGGCCGATCACGGCCATCACCTCGCCGAGCACTTCGAGGTCGAGACCGAGTTTGCGCACCGCGGCCGTGTGCGAGTTCACACAGTACGCGCAGCCGTTGGTGGCGCTTACGGCCAGCGCGATGATTTCGCGCGTGAGAGGATCGAGCTTCGACGCCCGGCCGCACGCCTCCGGGTGCATGATCGCCTTCAACCGCCCCCACACCAGTTCGAGGTGGTCCGGGTTGGTGGCGAGTACGCGCCACAGGTTCGGCACGAAGGCGATGTTCTTGGTGGCCCGGATGTCGGCAAAGATCGCAGCGACCTTTCCGGTCGCGGCCCCTTCCGACACCGGCGGCACGGTCGCCAAGCGGGGAACGGTCATTGTTCGGCCTCCAAATAACGCGCGAATCACTTGACAAGTGTATACACAATGCGCATATCAGTTCTGTTGGGCCCTATTCGTTTTTCGCTTGCACCACGCGCGGCGCGGCGGTAGTCTCTTTTTACGGTTCGCTCGCGAACCCCCCGCCTTGGACCGGCCGTGAAGCAGCGCTTCGCTGCAACAGGTCGGGAGTTCCGAAGAGTCCCTCCCACCGTCTTCCCACCCGACGGGTTCGGAGCCTGAGTCATGGAACAAAAGTTCGACGGCACCCCCAAAGCCGAGCTGCGCCTCCGCGGGCGCGCGGTCACGCGCGGCGAAGTCGCCAACGATTGGGGCCTGCAACTCCGTTGGCTCATCAAGCGCGACGGCAAGGTGATCGCCACCGCGCCAGCCCGCGCGGATTACACCTACGAACACCCGGACAAGACGCCCGGCAAGTACGAGATCGCGCTGGAGATGTTCAAGTACGTCAACTACGCGAAGGACGCGCAGGGCGAGTACACGGCGAGCAAGTTCGTCGAGATTTCCAACGTCGTCACTTACACCATCTAACCGGAGCGAACCAATGCTGAACATCGGCAACGAGAAGGTTCCGCTCTGCGAAGGGCCGTCGCGCCGCAGCTTCCTGAGCGTCGGCACGGCCGCGGCCGGGGCGCTCGCGCTGCCGACCTTCTTCCGCTTCCAACAGGCGGGCGCGGCCGACGGCGCGAAGGCCAAGATTCGCAACTGTATCACGCTGTTCCTCGTCGGCTCGCCCGCGTCGCTCGACACGTGGGACATGAAGCCCGACGCACCGGCCGAGGTCCGCGGCAAGTTCAAGCCGATCAAGACCAACGTCAACGGCATCCAGATTTGCGAACACTTCCCGATGATGGCCCGGATGATGGACAAGGTGGCGCTCGTGCGCAGCCTGCACCATAAGACCGGCGCGTCGCACGAGAACGGCCAGCGCTGGATGATGACCGGGCACGACTTCAACGCCGACAGCATGAAGCCGCACCTCGGGAGCGTGATCTCGCGCGTGTTCGGGGCGCGCGGCGACCTGCCCGCCAACGTGATCCTGCCGAACCCGATCGGCAACACCGGGGCCGGGCCGCTGCACGGCCAGACCGCCGCCCACCTCGGCAGCGCGCACGAGCCGTTCTTCCTCAACGCCGACCCCGCGAAGGTCGACTTCAAGGTCGGCGACCTCGAAGTGCCGAAGGGCGAATCGGCCTCGCGCCTCGACGCCCGCAAGCGCCTGCTCGAACAGGTCGATGAGCTGCAAAAGCACAACGACGCGCGGGCCGTGGGCGAGCACGACGCCGCGTACCAGCGCGCGTTCCGGCTGCTCACCTCGCCCGAAGCCAAGCGCGCGTTCAACCTCGACGACGAGAAGGCAACCACCCGCGACCGCTACGGCCGCAACACCTTCGGCCAGTCGTGCCTCATGGCGCGCCGGTTGGTCGAAGCGGGCGTGCGATTCGTGACCGTCAACCACTTCGACACCGTGTTCAACCTGTCGTGCTGGGACATGCACGCCGACGGTGGCGGGCTGAACAACACCTACGCCGACTATGAGCGGATGCTGTGCCCGCAGTTCGACTGGGCGTTCAGCGCGCTAGTGTCTGACCTCGCGGACCGCGGGCTACTCGAAGAAACCGTGGTCGCGGTGTTCAGCGAGTTCGGCCGCACCCCGCGGCTCAACGGCCGCAGCGGGCGCGACCATTACCCAAACGCGTGGACCAACTTCTTCGCCGGCGGCAGCTTCAAGGGCGGGCAAGTCATCGGCGCGACGGACAAGATTTGCTCGCGCCCCGTCGATACACCCGTCGAACCGCCGCAGATGCTCGCCTCGCTATACAAGGGCATGGGCATCGACCTCGACGCCACCATGATGCCCGGTCCCGGCGACCGGCCCATCCGGTTGGTCGAAGCCGAACCGATCCGCCAACTCTTCAAGTAGGCGAAGAGTGTTGGCCACAAAAAGGCACAAAAGCCACAAAAGAATACCAAAGCCGAAGAGTGAAATTGAAATGAACTCTCTTCGTTCTTCTGTCTTCTTTTGTGTATTCTGTGCTTTTTTGTGGCCATTACTTCTTGCACAAGCGGCGGAGCCGACGGTGCGCGAGGTGTCCGTGCGCGGGTTGCAGGTCGGCGGCACCACCACCATTTCCGTGACCGGCGACGACCTCGGCAAGGCCCCGCAACTGTTCTTCCCGTTCGCCGCGAAGCAAACCCTGAAGCCGGGCAACACCGATAAGAAGGCCGACTTCGACGTTGAACTGAAAGACGTGACGCCCGGCCTGCACCACCTCCGCGTCGTCACCGAGGGCGGCGTGAGTCTGCCGGTTGTGATTGGCGTGGACGCCTTGCCGCAGAAGCCGTTCGCGGCGAAGGTCGACGCGCTCCCGGTCGCGCTGCACGGCTCGCTGACCGGCGCGACCGTTCTCGAAACCAGCTTCACCGGCACGAAGGGCCAGAAGGTTGTTGTCGAAGTCGAAGCGCAGCGCGTCGGCGGCAAGTTGCGCCCGGTGATTCACCTCTACACCGCGAAGAAACTGCAACTGGAATGGGCTTGGGGCAAGCCCGCGCTCGGCGGCGACGCGCGGCTCACGGCCACGCTGCCGGCGGACGGCACCTACACCGTCGCGCTGCACGACGCGGAGTACGCGGGGCAGAACCCCGGCAATTTCCGCCTCAAGATCGGGGCGTTCGACTTCGCGGAGCAACTGTTCCCGCCCGTCATCACGAAGGACACCAAGAGCGTTGAGTTGCTCGGCCCGACGCCGGCCAAGATCGACCTACCCACGGCGCGTGGCGCGTTCGTCGCGCTCGACTGGCCGAAGGGCGGCGTGTGGTCCGGCCCGCGGCCGTTCGTGGAAGTGAGCGCGCGCCCGGAGTTCATCGAAGTGAGTGGCAAAGTGCTCGACCTGCCCGCCGGGCGCGTCGGCGTGTGCGGCAAGCTCGCGACGACGGGCGAAGAGGACAAGTACCGCGTCGCGGTCGTGCCGAACACGAAGGTCCGGTTCGAGGTGTTCGCGGAGCGCATAGGCTCGCCCGTTGATGCGGCACTCGTCATCCGCGACGAGAAGGGCGCGACGTTCGCGCAGGCCGAAGAATCGCCCGGCACGCTCGACCCCGCGCTCGAATACACCGTGCCGGACAAGGTGACGGCGCTCGTCGTGAGTGTGGTCGATTCGCAGGGCCGCGGCTCGCCGCGCGGCGTCTACCGCATGACCATCGACCCGCTGAAAGGCGAAGGGCTGGGCGACTTCCGGCTGACGACGCCGCTCCAGCGCCTCAGCATCCCGGCCGGCGGGCGCGCGGTCGTGCCTGTGTTCGTTGAGCGCCGCGGGTACGTCGGCAAGATCGACCTGAGCACCGGCCTACTGCCCGCGGGCGCTAAGTTCGACGGCCTCACCATTCCCGCGGACGCCGACGGCACGCTCGTCACGCTGACCGCGGACGCGGTGCCGCCGTCACTACTGACGTGGAAGGGCAAGGGCGGGAGCGACGAGCGCGCGGTCGTGTTCCGCGGCCACCCGCTCGAACGGCTGCAACCGTGGCTCGCCACCGAGTTCGCCGTCGCGCAGACCAGCGCGAAGGCCGCGGACTTCAGCATTGACTGGAAGGCGCTTCCCGCCGATGCCGGGCTCGCGCCCGCTGGCAAGCTCGCGCTGCCGGTGAAACTCACGCGAACCGACGTCTCTTCGCCGGTGCGCCTCACCATCCTGACGAACCTCGCGCCCGTGTTCGTGAACAACCAGCTCGATGCGAACCGCGCGATCCGCCTCGAACGGCCGAGCGAGTTCGGGGCGAAGGTGAGCGAGGGGGACGTGCCGCTGCTCGTGCCCGCCGACCTGCCGGCCGACTCGTACCAAGTCGCAGTGCTGGCCGAACTGCTGACCGCTGACAAGCAGCGCGTGCAGGCCAGCGCCGTCACGCCGGTTCGCGTGCTGCAAGTGAAGTTGCCCGCCGCGGTCAAGTTCGACATGCCGAAACTGGAAGCGAAGCTCGACGCCAAGACCGGCGCAACGGTCGAAGTGAAAGGCACCATCGAGCGACTGAACGGCTTTGCGGGCGAAGTGTCAGTCGCGCTCACGGGCCTGCCCGCGGGCGTCCCCGCCCCGGCCGCGATCTCCGTCAAGGCCGCCGACAAGACGTTCGCGTTCAAGCTCGCGCTGCCGGTTGCCACAGCCGCCCGCGAATCCAAACTGAAGCTGACCGCGACCGCCATCGACGCCAAACCGCCGAACACGCGCGTTAAGGTGCGCGAGGTCGAAGCGACGCTTACCGTGATTGCGGTTCCGCCCGCCAAATAGCACCGACGAGCCGGTAGCGTGAGCGACGGACAACGCAATCCGTCGCTCACGCTTCCGCCTCATCAGATACCATAACGAGCAACCCCACATGCGCCGCCTTCTCCTCGTCGCCTGCGTCGCTCTGATCCCGGTTCCGCTGTTCGCGGACGATGTGCGCGTGTCGCCGGCCGCCATAGAGATCAAACATCACCGCCAGCCGCACGCCGTTCAGGTGCTCGGCACCAGTGCGGACGGCTACTCGCTCGACCTGCGCGACGGCGCGACCTTCACCAGCGACAACCCGAAGGTCGCGACCGTTGAAGGCGGGTGGGTTAAGCCGGTCGGCAACGGCACCGCGAAGATCACCGGGACCGCGGACGGGAAGACGTTCGCGGTCGCGGTGACGGTCACGCTGCCGGACAAGGAACCGGCGATCAGCTTCCGACACGAGATGATGCCGGTGCTGTCGCGCGCCGGGTGCAACGCCGGCGCGTGCCACGGCTACTCGCTCGGCAAGAACGGGTTCAAGCTCTCACTGCGCGGCCCGGACCCGGACCTCGACTTCTTCGCCATCGTGAAGGACTCGGCCGGGCGGCGCGTCAACTTCCAACAGCCGCAGAACAGCCTGCTGGTGGCGAAGGCCCGCGGCGACTCGGTCCACGAGGGCGGCACGCGGTTCAACCGCGGCTCGCTCTCGGACACCATCTTCACGAGTTGGATCGCACAAGGCGCGCCCAACGACGACAAGGACGCACGCGAGGTCGTGCGCGTCACGATGGTACCCGACAAGTTGGTGCTCAAACCCGGCCAGTCGCACCGCGTCCAACTGGTCGCGGAGTACAGCGACGGCACGAAGCGCGACGTGACGCGGCTCGGCATCTTCGCGGTCAACAACGACCGCTTCGCGACTGTGGACGAGGACGGCAAGGTGACGGCCGGGGTCGCGGGCGAGACCGCGGTGCTGGGCCGGTTCGAGCGCGTCTTCGCCGCGACCGGCGTGACCACGCTCGCCGCCGGCGGCGCGTTCACGCCGACGCCGGTGCCGGCCCACGTGATCGACAAACCCGTGATCGAGAAGCTTAACCGCTTGAAGATTACGCCGTCCGGGATCGCCGGCGACGAGGAGTTCCTGCGCAGGGTGTACCTCGACCTGATCGGCCTCCAGCCCAAGCCCGATGAGGTGCGGGCGTTCCTCGCCGACACCGACACGAAGAAGCGCGAGAAGGTCGTCGACGCGCTGTTCGAGCGCCCGGAGTTCGTCGACCACTGGTCGCTCAAGTGGGGCGACCTGTTGCAAAACTCGCGGAACGCGGTCAGCGCGCCGGCGCTATTTCAGTTCCGCGAGTTCATCCGCAGCGCGGTCGCGGCCAACACGCCGATGGACGAGTTCACGCGCAAGATGCTGACGGCGAAGGGCGGCCACACCGACGACCCGGCCAGCGTGTACCTGACGATCAGCAAAGACACGAACGACACCATCGAGCGCGTGACGCAGGTGTTCTGCGGCGTGCGGATGCTGTGCGCGCGGTGCCACTCGCACCCGATGGAAAACTGGACGCAGGCCGACTACTTCGGCCTCGCGAGCTTCTTCACGCAGGTCAGTTCGCGGCAGGACGTGCGGTTCCCGAACCTCGGCAACACCAAGTTCGTGAGCGTCAGCGCGACCGCCGGCCCCGCGACCAACCCGCGCACCGGCCGCGCGCAGCCGCCGCGGTTCCTCGGCGGCGAGGAGCCGAAGCTGGAGCCGAACACCGACCGCCGCGCGGCCTACGCCAAGTGGCTGACCGACGCGAAGAACCCGTTCTTCGCCCGCGGGCTGGTGAACCGCTACTGGAGCTACTTCTTCCACCGCGGCATCATCGACCCGGTGGACGACATCCGCGCGACGAACCCGCCAATCAACCCGGAGTTGCTCGACGCGCTCACGGCCGACTTCGTGAAGAGCGGGTTCGACGCCCGGCACCTGATGCGCCGCATCGTCATGTCGCAGACGTACCAGCGCACCGGCGCGCCGAACGCGAGCAACAAGAACGACGACCAGAACTTCTCTCACGCGGTCCCGCGGCGCGTGCCGGCCGAGGCGCTGCTCGACTCACTTGTGCAGGCGACCGCGATTCCCGAAGGCTTGCCCAACGGGTTCCGCGCGGCGCAGTTGCCGGACGCGAGCAGCGAGAACCCGTTCCTCCGCTTGTTCGGCAAGCCGCAGCGGATGGACGCCTGCGAGTGCGAGCGCGACAACGGCTCGAACATGCTGCAAGCGCTGCACTTCCTGAACGGCAAGAGCATCCTCGGCCGCGTGCGGAACCCCGGCGCGCGGCCGGCGCTGCTGATGCAAAAGAAGATGACCGACGACGAGTTAGTGAAGGAGATTTACCTGTGGTCGCTGGCCCGGTTCCCCAACGAGAAGGAACTCGCGCTGGGCCGCGAGTTCCTCAAGTTGGGCGACGACCGCGCCGCCGGGGCTCAAGACCTGATGTGGGCGCTACTGAACAGCAAGGACTTCTTGTTGGTGCGGTGAACAGACTCGCAGAGTGGTGCCGAGTCTTCGAGACCCACCGTCTTCTTGTATGGTGGGACAAGGCTCCGCGCCGTCTCACCATTGCATCGGCGCGGAAGGTAGGACGGCGCAGAGCTTTGTCCCACCATACAAGAGCGCCACACCTCTCCTGTCGCCGGCCTCATTGAGGCCGGAGCAAGCTGAACGCCGCACGCCTTACACGTCGACGAACACGCCCAGCCCCAACAGCGGGTCGTAGGCGAAGGCGTTGATAGCCGCGCCGGTCGTGCCGTCGAGGACGAGCGCCCGGTTGTTGCTGGAGCCGACGAGGATTTCGGCCGCGGCGGTGCCGGTCAGGTTCGCCGCGCCGACACTCGCCGGGCGACCCGTGGGAAGGATCAGGTCGGTGCGTTGGGCGAGCGCGCCGGGCGGGGCGAAGAAGCTCCGCACCTCCGCGCCGGCCGCGTTCACCGCCTTCACGTGCGTGCCCATCTGCCCGTTGAGCGCCGTGGTGATGACCTCGGCGCGGCCGTCGCCGGTCAGGTCGCCCACCGCGAGGTTGATCGCCCCGGCGTAGTTCACGTAGCCGAGGAACGAGGTCAGAAGCCCGCCGGTCGTGCCGTCGAACACCTTGATGTGGCCGTTCCCGCCCGGTCCGGCGACGACCGCGAGGTCGGCCCGCCCGTCGCCGTTGACGTCGCCCGCGGCCACGTTCACCCCGCCGCCGAAGCCCTCGAACGCGAAGAACGAACGGATCAGTTGGCCGGTCGCGCCGCTGAACGCCTTCACGTGCGTCGGGCCGGTCGTCGTGCCGGCCACGATGTCGGCGAACCCGTCGCCGTCGAGGTCGCCCGCGGCCACGTTCACCCCGCCGCCGAAGTCCTCGAACGCGAAGAACGAGCGGACTTCCGCCCCGGTCACGCCGTCGAACACCTTCACGTGCCCGGCCCCGGTCGCGGTGCTCACGACGATGTCGTCGGTGCCGTCGTCGTTGAAGTCGCCCACGGCGACCGCGACCCCGCCCGCGAACCCCGGAAACGGCGACAGGTCGAACTTTGCCGCGCCCGTGACCGCGTCCGACACCCGGACCCGCGCCGCGGACCCGGCGTCCGAGCCGATGACGACGATCTGCGCGCTGCTCGCGGCCAGCCCCGGCGGGGGCGGCGGCGCGACGGCCGCCGCCGTGACGGTGATCGTGAACGTCACGACGTCGCCGGTGTCGTCGTCGCCGGGGTTCGCGGTCCCGCCGTCGTCGGTGACGGTGACGGACACCGTCGCGGTACCGCTCGCGCCGGGCGCGGGCGCGAACGTCAGCGTGCCGTCCGGGGCGATTGCCGGTTGGGTGCTGAAGAGGCCGTTGTTGTCGTTACCGACCGCGTACCCGGTCGCGCTCTGGCCGGCCTCGTCGGTGCCGCCGCCGGGCGCGAACGTGGCGAAGCCCGCTTGGGTGAACGTGCCGCTGTCTTGGGCCACGACCACATCGCCGGCGAGCGCCGCGCTCGGCTCGTCGTTGATCGCGGTCACGATGATCGTGAACGTCTGGGTCTGGCTGGTGTTGTCGTTCGGTGCGGTGCCGCTGCCGTCGTCGGTGCCGACGACTTCGATGGTCGCGGTGCCGTTCGTGTCGGGGTCTACCGTATACGTGAGTTCGCCGGTCGTGCCGATGGCCGGCGCGACGCTGAACGACAGGTTCCCGGTTGTGCCGGTCACGGTCACGGTGTACCCGCTCGCGCTCTGGGTCGCGTCCTCGTCACTCGGCCCGGCGTCGAGGGTCGCGAACCCCGGCACCGTCTGCGCGCCCGCGTCCTCGTCGATGGTCTGATCGCCGGCGAGCGCGACGGTCGGTTCGTCGTTGACCGCGTCCACGGTGATCGTCGCGGTGTCGGTGCTCCCACCGAGGCCCGCGACCGAGGCCGACAGCGACGCCTGCACCGTGAACGAGCCGGTACCGTTGAAGTCCTGCGCCGGGTCGAACACCAGACCCGCCGCGCCCTGCGCGACCGTGATGAAGTCCCCGTTGCTGATCGGCGTGGTGCCGTTGCTCTGGAACAGCACCCCGTTGGTGATGCCGGTGATCTGGAAGTGCGTGACCTCCGCGCCGTCGGTGGCGTTGGGGGTAATCACGAGGCCGCTACTCGTCGGCGTATCCTCGTCGGTCGTGGCGTTCGTGACCGACGGCCTGTCCGCGACCGGGTTCACGGTGATTGTGGCGGTGGCGAGGCTACCGCCGAGGCCCCCACTCGAGTTACTGGTCGAGGCCTGAACTTGGAACGACCCGGTACCGAAGAAGTTGCTGTTCGGGCTGAACTTCAGACCCGCAGCGCCCTGCGCGGCGGTGATGAACGAGTTGTTGCTGATCGGGGTTGTGCCGTCGTTCAGGAACAGCGTGCCGTTGTTGATGTTGTTGATCCGGAAGTGTGTGACTTCCGAGCCATCCACGGCGTTGCGCGTGATGACGAGGCCGCTGGTGGTCTGCACATCTTCATCCGTCGTAGCGTTCGTGACCGACGGCGTGTCCGCCACCGCGGTCACGTCCACCGTGAGGGTGTTCGCGGACGGGTCGAGGTCGGCCCCGCCGATGTCGGTGCCGCCGTCGTCTTGCACTTGGAAGGTGAAGGACGCGTACCCGGTGCCGAACCCGTTCGGGGCCGGGGTGTACACGAGCAGCCCGCCGGTGATGTTCGCGACAGGAACGGAGTCGCCCGCCGAAAGCGTGGCCCCGTTGTTGGTCAGCGCGCCCGCGCTCGGCAACGTGGCAATCTTGACCGCGAGCAGGCCGTTCGCCGGGCTGTCGTTGGGGTCCGTGAACCCGAAGTCGGCTTCGGCGAACGTGTAGCTGCCGTCCTCGGTCACGGTGATCGTCTTGTCGGCCCCGGCCGGCGCGCTGTTCGGCGGCGAGCTCGTGACGACGATGTTGTCGATGCCGATCATGGCGTCGCTGCCGGGCGCGTCGTTGGTGATGATGCGGACCTGAACTTTGGCCACGTCGTTCACCGCCGAAGGTAGCGTGACGCTCACGTCGCGCGTCTGGTTGCCGGACGTGTTGAACAGGCCGCTCACCGCACCGTTGGACACGTTCGTGAAGTCCCCGCTCTCGCCGATCCGGTACTGGAGCGCGAACTTCTGGTCCACGGTCGTCGAATCGAGTTCCTTGAGCGTGTACGAGATGGTGACGTTGCGCCGGCCGGTCGTGTCGAGGTGGATGACGATGTGCGGCGCGTCCGCGGTACCGGACCCTTGGAGCGCGATGGTGTTGCCGCCGATCTCGTGAACGCCGCCGGTCGAGTTGCTCGCGCTGGAACCGGCGTTGACGTCGACGGTCGTGGACGGTCCGAGAACCGTTTGCGGGTCGGTGGCCGTACTGCTCGACAACCCGTCGCCGAGGTAGCCGATGATGCTGTCCACACCGGACCAGTCGTCGTTGGTGGTAATCAGGTCCGCATCGGACCAGTCCTGTGAGAAGTCGCTACTGCCGAGGCCGTGGTAGGTCGCGTTTGGAACGGCGCGGTCTTCGAGGGGTTCGAGGCGCAGGGGCGCGGCGCGGCCGCGCGGCGACGGGTCGACATGACACGCTCCGGGTGAACGTCGGTGAGGGGGCCGGGCAACGCGCGCGGTGAGGGGCCGCGGGCCGCGCTGCCGTCCCGATCATTCTGAGCGCCGCCGGAACGAGCACAAGTACGATCCGTGACCGCACATCAATTTTCAACGATCCGCGAGAGGGCTAGAAGGTAGCGTATTCTGTGTGTAAACTCTTGCGTGATCATCTTTTCGCTGGAGGCGGCTCAAACGTGGAGGTCG
>VGZJ01000036.1 GCA_016872595.1 Planctomycetota bacterium | reverse complement strand
GCGGATGCCGACGCCCGCGCCGCACGCGGGGCTGTCGGCCGCGTTCGAGGGCGCGCCCCGCCGCCCCGCGGGCGCGTCGGCCCCGCGCGGCCTCGCACTCGTGGCCGACGACGAACCGACCGTGCTACAGGTTGGTGAGTTGCTGCTGAAGCAGATGGGCTTCAACGTACTGACCGCGAGCAACGGGGCCGAGGCCGTGGCCCTGTTCGAGGCGCACGCTGACGACGTGCGCCTCGTGCTGCTCGACCTGATGATGCCGGAGATGGACGGCACCGAGGCGCTGGCCGCGATCCGCGCGCGGTCCGCGGTGCCGGTGATCCTGTGCAGCGGGTACACGTCCGAGGCGGTGCCCGAGGAGCTGGCGACCGACGCCGCAACCGGCTTCTTGCAGAAGCCCTACGCCCGCGCCGCACTGCAAGACGCGCTCGACGGGGTGGGCGTGTGACGCCGCGTGCGGCTCCGTGAGCGCGAGTGCCTCACTCCTCCACGATCACCTTCGTCCCCGGCTTCACCTGCTCCTTCACCACAACCTTGCCGCTGGGGAACGTCACCTCGATACGGTAACTGGGCGCGGCCTTGCCCAGCCCGACGTGGGCTTCGAGCGGCGAACAGCGGCAGTAGCCCGCGCCGCTGTGAATCTGCCGGAACGCGACGAACTTCGCCGCGGGCGCGACCTCCGTGAACACGCTCACCTTCGCGCCGATCCCGTCGCGCGTGCTCGCCTTGCCGACCGCGCTCACCCGGAGCCAGTTCGCGTCGTTCGTCTCGTTCCGCAGGATTACGGGCTGCGTGTAGAAGTTGACGAGGATCAGGTCGAGGTCGCCGTCGCCGTCGAGGTCCGCGGCCGGCACGCACACGCAGTTCGCCTCGTGCTTCGTGCCCCACTCCTTGCTAGCCTCGCGCCACGCGCCCTTCGCGTCGCGCGACCACAGCGGGTTGCCGCCCTTGCTGGTCGCCCACTTGTTGCCACTTTCGGCATCCACCCCGACGTAAATGTCGGGCAGGCCGTCGTGGTCGAGGTCTTCGATGACGATGTCGTGGCCGAGCGACTTGTGCGCGAACACCGGCTCCGCGAGCGGCGCGAACTTGCCCTTCCCGTTGTTGACGTACAGCAGGTTCGGCTCCACGGTCTTCTTCTGCTTCAGCAGTTCTGCTTCGGTGTAGTTCGCGCCCGCGAGCCACGAGTCGGTCGAAATGTACAGGTCGAGCCGGCCACTGTTGGACACATCCCCGAACGTGCAACCGACCGCAGAGCAGCGCCGGTCGAGGCCGGCGTCTTTGGTGATGTCGCGGAACTTGCCGCCGCCGAGGTTCTTGAACAGCGCGCTCACTTGCGAGTCGTAGTTCGTGACAACGAGATCGTCTTTACCGTCGCCGTCGATGTCCGCGAACGCGCAGCCGAGCGAGTGCCGGTCGGCCAGTTGCACGCCCGCGGCCTGCGCGATGTCGGTGAACGTGCCGTCCTTGTTGTTTCGGAACAGCAGGTTCGCGCCGTCCGGGCGCGTCACGTACAGGTCGATGTGGCCGTCGCCGTCGATGTCGCTCCACGCGACCGACCGCGCCGCGCCCTTTACGAGGACGCCGGCCTTCTCGCTCACGTCGATGAAGGTGCCCTTCCCGGTGCCCTTGAAAAGACGGCTCGCGCCCTTACGGAGCGAAGTGCAGTACACGTCGAGGTGCCCGTCGCGGTCGAAGTCGGCCACCGCGATGCCGGTCCCTTCGCCCTGAAACGTTTCGAGGCCACTGCCCTTCGTGGCGTCCGCGAACTTCAGGTTGCCGAGGTTCTTGAAGTAGTAGACGTGCGGCTTGCCGAAGGTGAGGAGGATCACGTCGGGCCGGCCGTCGCCGTCGAAGTCGCTGACCGCGACCGCGTGGGGGTTGGTGCCGCCGACCCCGGTGTTGCGCGCGATGGTGAGGCCGCTGTCCTTCGACACGTCCGTGAACCGCGGCGGCGCGGCCGATGCGCACGCTGGCAACAACAGCAACGCGAGCAACGGGCGCATGGATCACTCCACAGCGAAGACGAGCCACACGATCAACGTAGACAAAGACACAATCAGGCCAGAACAGAGTTTGTATTGAACCCTGCATTCTGTCTTCATCGTGTCTTAGTCTGCGTTGATCGTGTGGCTAAATCCTACTTCTTGTTGTCGAGTCGCGGGATGGTTTTGGCGTCGCCGAAGAGGACCGTGTGCCCGCCCGATTTCGTGTTCTTGCCGATCAGGTCGATCAGTTCGATCTCGTAGCCAAACGCGGTGCCCTTCGCGGTCTTAATGCGGCCGTGGAACGTGGTGTAGGTCGCCTTGTGCTGGTCGAGAATCGCCTGCGACTTCTTGTCGAACGGGGCCGCTTGACCGTTCACGAAGCCGTAGACGTCGTACGGGGCTTGCTTGTCGGCGTAGTAGCCGTGGATCGCTTTGTCGGCCCGGTCGCCCCACTTGTGGAACCAGTTGTTGACGTAGTAGTCGGCCCACTCGTTCGGCTTCGTTTCGACGCGCAGGATGAGGGCGGTCGCGAGGTTCTTCTCGTCGAGCTTGAGGTCGTAGAAGTCGGCCGGGATGCGGTCGACGGCCTTCACGCCGATCACCTTGACGCGCGGCGGCTTCTTCCAGTCCACCGCGAGGCCGGTGAACGTGGTGCCCATGCGGAAGTCGTAGTTCGGAGTCGGCTCGCGCGAGATGATCCGCCACGAGGTGCCCTTGTCGTCCTTCAGCATGAACGTGAAGTCTTCGCGCCAGTAGTACGACCGCCAGTTGCGGCTGTACCACCAGTCCGACACGGTGCCCGTGAGTTCGACGGGTTCCCAGTCGCGCTTCGGCGGATCGGCCGAAGGCGCGAGGATCAGGACGAGTGCGAGCATGGAGAGGCTCCACCGCGGCTTCTTCTGTAGCCGGCCTCAGTGAGGCCGGTGCTGGACGACCCGGATAGCTCCGGCCTCACTGAGGCCGGCTACAGAAATCAAATCACCTCGCGCAGCGGTTTCGCGCCGTCTTCGACGAGGTACTGCGGTCGGCCCGTGAGGTCCGGTAGTTGGGCCTTTTCCGGGTCGATGCCGAGGTTGTGGTACAGCGTGGCGAACAACTCGCCCCACGTCACCGGGCGGTCTTTCGCTTCGCCGGCGATCTTGTCCGTGCTGCCGATGACCTGCCCCGTCTGCATCCCGCCGCCGGCCATCAGCACGCAGTTCACGTTCGGCCAGTGGTCGCGACCGATGATCGAGCTGATCTTCGGCGTGCGGCCGAACTCGCCCATGATGACCACTGTGCAATCTTTGTCGAGCCCGCGGGAGTGCAGGTCTTCGACCAGCGCGCTGACGCACTTGTCGAACACCGGGAAGTCTTCCTGCTCGCGGAGGAAGATGTTGTTGTCCGCGCGGCCCTCGGCGTTCTTGCCGCCGTGCCAGTCCCACTTGCTGTAGTTCAGGGTGACGACGCGCGCCCCGGCCTCGATCAAACGGCGGGCCATGAGCAGACTTTGCGGCACGCGCGGCGCGCCGTTGGCGTCCATGAACACCTTCGGGTCGCCCGTGCCGTAGCGCTCGATGGTCTTCGGCGACTCCTTCGAGATGTCGAGCGCGTCGGCCATCTTCGACGACGTGAGCAGCCCGAAGGCTTGCTCGGTGAAGGCGTCCATCGCCTTGATCGCGCCGGTCGCGTCGGCGTCGCGGCGCATGTCATCGAACCGCTTGAGCAGCGTCTTGCGGTCCTCCATGCGCTCGACGGGAATGCCGCGGCGCATGTCGTCGCGGGTCTTGCCCATTGCCTTGAACGGGTGCGCCGCCGCGCCGAGGAACCCCGGTCCCGGCTCGTTGTACGGCGGGTGCGTCGTGGTGTAACAGAGGCTCGCGAACGCCGGCACCGCGGGGTCGGTCTGCCCTTGCAGCTTCGCGACCGTGGAGCCGAACTGCGGCCACCCGCCGGCCGGCGTCGGCTTCTTGGGGTGGTGCCCGTTGTACACCTGAATGGCGTCGTGGTCGGCCTGATTGCCGACCAGCGACCGCACCACGACGAGCTTATCCATCATGCCCGCGAGCCGCGGCAGCCCTTCGCCGATCTGGACGCCGTTCACGTTGGTGGCGATGGGCTTCCACGGCCCGGCGATTTCCTTCGGCGCGTTGGGCTTCAGGTCGAACATGTCTTGGTGCGGCGGCCCACCGACCAGATAGATGAGGATAACCGACTTGTGCCGCGACCGGTGCCCGCCGTCGGCCTCGGCACGAAGCAACCCCGGCAGTGAAAGCCCGCCGAGCGACAGAGCCCCGAGTTGCAAGAACGAGCGCCGCGGCAGCGCGTGCGGTGTGGTGGGCATGTGCGAACCAGTAAGGCGGGAGAAACCGGCAGTAATAGCAGTGTGCCCGCGTCGGGGGTGCGAGTCAACGGAGAATCAGCCGAACTGGGTGGCGAGTCTCACCAGTTGGCGTAGACGAGGCGCGGGGTGTCCTCTTCCGCGTGCGCGATCACCGCCGCTTCCAGCACGGGGTTCACCGGGTACGTCGGGGCGGGCGGCGTCTTCGCGACGGGCTTCTTCGCCATCGGCGGGCGGCCTTATAGGTGGGTTCGCGTCGCGACATCGTAACCCGCCGGCGCGATCGTGGCGACACGAGTTCACAAATCCGCGACACCGGGCCTTGACCAATAGTGACTTGGCGTATACTATTCGAGATGACAGGGGTGCGCGTGTTCAGATTCTGGGATCGCACGCCCGGCCCGCGGCTGCGCGAGGGTAGAGGCCATGCGGTTACTCAACGTCCTGTTCTGTGCGCTGAACGGTGCACGGGACCCCCGCGGTCCCGGGGCCGCGCGACATTCTGATAAGCGCGAGTTGTACCAGAGTTTTTCGTTTTGCAACTTCGGCGCAGCGGGCCTCATTCTGATATGCGCTTGTTGTACCAGAGTTTGTCGTTTTGCAACTCGCGCGGCGGTCGGAGGGGGCGTTGTGCAACCTTTCTCGTTTCGGCCACTTCGCGCCGCCGCGGAGTGGCGGGCTACTCTGGGCCGTTGTGCAACCGATGTTGAATTGTGCCCGCTTCGTTGGGGGACAGGCCTCCCGGCCTGTCATTGATGTTTCGACAGGCCGGGAGGCCTGTCCCACAACCGAGAGGAGCGCCGGCGTTGTGCAACCGATTTGGATTTCGCGCCACTTCGCGCGTCACGCGCCGAGGTACTGGCGGAGGACGGTGTTCAGTTTGTCGCAGCGCGCCTGCCACTGCCCGCAATCGCGGGGCGGGTAGTCGCGGAGCGGGCGGAACGACACCATGACATGTAACCGCGGTTGGGACGGATCGGGCTTCTCCATGTGGAGTTCGATCTCGATCGGCTCCTGACCGCGGGCCACCGCGGGGCGGCGCGCGCCGAACCAGCCGAAGATGCCGCTGCCCTGTTTCAATTCCTTGTAACCGGCCGGAACGCCAACGCGCAAGCGGATCAGGCCCGGTTCGCTCGCGAGCACCTCGCCGGCGAAGTCTTCCACGAACCCGCGGAGCTTCGCCGCCGCCAACCGCTCGGGCAGGAACGCCTCGAACGCCTCGATCACGTGGAACGGGTCGGTCGGCTTCGGGAGCGCGCGCGGGGGCGGTTCGGGGGCGGCCTCCGGTTCGCACTCCTCCGCCACCGGCTCCCACCCGGCCGGCGCGGTCGCGGTCCACAGGTCGAAGCCGAGCGCTCGGCCGAACATCGTCGCCAGCTCGCGCGCCGACTGCGGGCGTTCGTTCGGGTACTTGGCGAGCGTGAGCTGAACGACGCCCTCGACGCCCGCGGGCACGTCCCCGGCCCCGATCTTCGAGAACCGCGGCGGAGGCTCCTTGATGTGCGCCGCCAGCAGCCGCTCTTGGTGCGGGTAGTTGAAGGGCAAGTGTCCGGTCAGCATCTCGAACAGCATGATGCCGACGGAGTACAGGTCGCTGCGTCCGTCAACGCGGTCGCCGCGGATCATTTCCGGGCTGACGTAGGCGGGCGTGCCCATCGCGAAGATGGGGCCGTGGCCGGTCAGTTCGGCCAGTTGGATGTGGGGCTTGGCGGCGAACCCGGCGAACCCGAAGTCCATGACCTTCACGGTCTCGTTCGGGGTGCCGGGGTTCAGCACCATCAGGTTCGCGGGCTTCAGATCGCGGTGAACGATGCCGGCGCGGTGCGCGGCCTCGAGCGCGTGGCACAGGCCGCCGAGCAACCCGGCCACGCGCTCCGGATCCATGCGCTTGGCGAGGGTGAGGACGGCTTCAAGCGTCGCGCCCGGCACGTACTCCATCACGAGGCACGGGCCGAGCGGGTCGTCGAGCGAGGCCTCGATGAACCCCACGGCGTTGGGGTGGTCGAAGTTCGCCATCGAGCGTACTTCGGCCTCGAACAGTTGGCGGAACCGCTCGTGCGTGACGACGTGGGCGTGAATGACCTTCACGACGACGCGGTACTGCGGGTGGCGCAGCGGCTCGGCGAGGAACGCTTCGCCGTTGCTGCCGCTGCCGAGGGACCGCAACAAGCGGTACTTGCCGAGCGCTACTTTCCCCAGCATTCGCACGCCCCCGCCCGAAACAGGACGTGCAAAAGTAGGACGCGAACCGCGGCGCGGCAAATGGGGTTTCGGCGCGCGGCTAGTTCGCGTCCCAGCGGTACTCGACCGCCCCTTCCCATTCGCCCCCCTTCTCCAGAACCCGCCAGCCGCTGTCGATGCCGCGTGCCCAGAAGTTCGCGGCGTCGGCGGAACACGAGTACGGCTCGATGGCGACCGCGCCGCGGTGCGCCGGCGTGAACAACACCAGTTCGCGGAACGACTTGTCGGCCAGCACGCGCAGCCCACCGGTCGCGCTAGGGTGCGACAGGCGCGCCACCTCGATCAGCCCACTGTTCTGCGCTTCGAGGCCGCTCACACCGGTGAACACGTTGTCGAGCGCCGTCGCGCCGACCGCGCGCGGGGTGCGGAAGTCGAGCGCCGCCGGTAGTTCCTTCCGCCAGCCGGTCGGCAGGTTGCTCTCGGCCTCCCAAATCTCGTACACGTGGGCCTGAAGGACGTAGTTGCTCACGTCCGCGTCGGTCACGCCGGGCAAGCGGAAGTAGCCGTGGTAGCCGAGGCCGAACGGCATCCGCCCCGCCCCGCGGTTCTCCACCTTCGCATCGACGCGGAGCTTGTCCGCGTACAGCCGATAGGTGACGCTCAGCACGAAGTCCGCGGGCCAGAACGCCAGCGCTTCGGGCAGGTTCTTCGAGAGGCTGAACTCGCCCGTTACGAAGGCGAAGTCGCTGTCGCCGTTGGAGTCGGCCACGCGCCACTGGTTCCGCGGGGTGAAGCCGTGGATCGAGTGCAACTTCGTGTTGTCGGTGAGCGGGAGCTGATAGGTCGTGCCGTCGAAGGTGAAGCGCCCGTCGCGGAGCCGGCCGGGAAACGGGAACAAGATGGGGTGGCCGCTGCGCGTCGGCACCGGGTTCGCGTCCCAGTCCGGCATGTGGAACAGGATGTCGGCCCAACTGCCGTCGCGCTGCCGCACCTGCCACTTGAGGCAGTTGAACCCGCACTGAGGCCACACCTCGGCGCGCACCGTCTCGGCAGCGTCGATCAGTTCGTACACCGCGCCGCTCTTGTCGCCCGCGGTGCGCTCATTCACCCGAACTTGAAACGCCATAGCGCGCCTCCTTGAAACAGGGTGCCGTTAGGTGAGAGGGATTGTACCCAAGCTGTACCGACCGAACGACGAGAAGAAGAGTTTCGACAGGATCACAAGATGAAACAGGATCAAGAAGGCGTTGAACCCTGATCTCATTTGATCCTGTGATCTGTCCAACTGCTTCCGTGCTTCACCCAACACACACGCTCCCATGCCAACTTTTCACGCGCCCGCGCTCGTCACTCTTTCGCAGTCGCTGTTCGAGGCCGCCGGCGTGCCCGCCGCGGACGCGGCCGTCGTCGCGCGCAGCCTCGTCGATGCCAACCTGTGCGGCCACGACTCGCACGGCGTCATGCGCGTGCCACAGTACATCGACTTCATCCGCAAGGGCACCTACAAGGCCGGCGTGCCGCTCGACGTGATCCGCGAGACACCCGCTGTGGTCGCGGCCGACGGCAACTGGGGGCTGGGGCAGGTGCAAGCGTACCGCTTGCTCGACAAGTTGGTTCCAAAGGCGAAGGCCGTGGGCATCGCGGCCGGCACGCTTCGCAACTGCGGCCACACCGGGCGGCTGGGGGAGTACGCCGAGTTTGCGGCGCGCGAGAACATGGCGCTGTTCGCGTCGGTGAACTCGCACGGCGCGGGCCGGCGCGTCGCCCCGCCGGGTGGCACCGAGGGTCGCATCAGCACCAACCCCATCTGTATGGGCGCGCCCACCAGCGGCGCGCCGGTCGTGATGGACTTCGGCACCAGCGCCGCGGCGGAAGGCAAAGTGCGGGCGCAGTTTCAGAAGAAGCAACCGACGCCCGACGGCTGGCTGATCGATCACCGGGGCGAGCCGACCACCGACCCCGGCGTGCTGTACAGCGAGCCGCGCGGGAACATCCTGCCGTTCGGCGGGCCGCAAGCCTACAAGGGCTTCGGCCTCGGTCTGTTGCTCGACCTGCTGTGCGGCGGGCTGTCGGGCGGGCCGTGCAGCAACCCCGCCTACCCGCTCGCCGGGCAGGGCAACGCGGCCGTGTTCGTGCTGTTTAACCCCGCGCTCTTCGGCGGCACCGATCACTTCTTGAAGGAGAGCGACGGGCTGACGGCGTTCGTGCGCTCGTGCCCCACCGCGGCCGGCGTGCCGGGCATCACGCTGCCGGGCGACCCCGAACGGCAGGCGAAGGAGAAGCGTACCACGGATGGGATAACTATTCCCGACGGCACATGGGAACTGATCACCAAGACCGCGGGCGAGTTGAAGGTTGCGCTCCCGGCGTGATTCACTTGTTTTCGTACCACGTGCGGGTTAGAATCACGATGGTAATACGTTGTTATCCCTCCCTCTGAGGCGTTCCGATGACGCGGCAACAGCTCCTCCAGCGCCTCGCGGTCATCGCGATCCTCGCGGCGTTCGTTCCGCTCGTGTTCCTCGGCTGCGTCGGCAAGCCGCCCGAAGCGGCCGACCCGCTCTGGCCCGCGGAGCACAAGGGGCCCAAGGTCGTCGTGTCGTTCGCGCCGCTGTACTGCTTCGCGGTGAACGTCGCCGGCGACGACGCCGTCGTGCGGAACGTGATGACCACGACCGGGCCGCACGACTTCAGCCCTACCGAGCGCGACGTGCGGGTCGTCACCAAGGCCGACCTGTTCTTCGTTATCGGCATGGGCCTCGACGACAGCCAAGCCGAGCGCATGAAGGAAGGCTCCGGAAACACCAAGCTCAAGATCGTCGAACTGGCCGAGAAGTTACCGAAGGACAAGCTGTGCGAGGGGAAGTGCAACCACGCCCACCACGGCGCGGACCACAAGCACGACCTCGACCCGCACGTGTGGCTCAGCCCCGACCACGCGGCACTGATGGTGAACATGATCCGCGACGAGCTGAAGGCCGCGGACCCGGCCCACGCCGCCGGCTACGACAGTCGCGCCGCCGCGTACATCAAGAGGCTCGAAGCGGTGAAGGCCGAGGGGCTCGCGCTCCTCAAGGACAAGCAGGACAACCGGCTGATCTCGTTCCACGACTCAATGGCCTACTTCGAGAAGGCGTTCAACCTCGAAGTACGCGACGTGCTGACCAAGAAGCCGGGCCAAGAGCCGGAAGAGAAGGCCATGCGGAAGCTGATCCGCGTCGCGACCGACGAGAACAAGCCGACGCGCGTGATCGCGGTGGAACCGCAGTACTCGACCAGCACCTCCGGCGAAGCCCTGAAGAAGGAACTGGTCGCGAAGGGGATGAAGGATGTTGCGCTGGTCGAGTTCGATACGCTCGAAACCGTGAAGCCGGACGACCTGACCGCGGACTGGTACGAGCGGAAGATGCGCGCGAACCTTGAGGCTGTGGCCAAGGCCCTGAAATGACGCCGGAACCACCCACGAAGCCGCTCGTCTCGCTCCGCGACCTGACCGTGGAGTTGGGCGGGCGGCCGATTCTGCGCGGCGTCACGGCGGCCATCGCCCGCGGCGGCATCACCGCGCTCATCGGGCTCAACGGCTCCGGCAAAACCACTCTGCTCCGTGCCCTCGTCAACGAGTACCCGCACAAGGGCACGATCCAGTTCCACTGCGGGCACGACCACAGCAAGGCCTACCCGGAAGCCATCGGCTATGTGCCCCAGCGCCTGAGCCTCGACGCCCGCCTGCCGCTGACCGTCCGTGACTTCCTCGCCCTCACACTCGCGCGCCGCCCGCTGTTCCTCGGCATCTCGAAGCGCGTGCGCGAGAAGAGCAAGGCGATGATGGAGCGCGTCGGCGTGGGCGAGTACCTCGACGTGCCGGTCGAAGGGCTTTCGGGGGGGCAGCTGCAGCGCGTGCTGCTCGCGCTCGCGCTCGAACCGCAGCCGGAGCTGCTGCTCCTCGACGAACCGGCCGCGGGGATCGACTTCAAGGACCAAAAAAAGTTCTACGAGCTGATCGCGCAGATCAACCGCGACACCGGCGTGACCGTGCTACTGGTGTCCCACGACCTGAACATGGTGCAGACCTACGCCCACGACGTGCTGTGCTTGAAGGGCGGCTCGATCCAGTGTCAGGGGCCGCCGTCGGAAATCCTCACGCCGATTAACATGTCGCTCGTCTTCGGCGCGGAACTGCACATGTTCCCGCATCGCTTCGGCGGTTGAGCGCCCGGAGCGCATCAGAAGTGGCAATCCGCGCTTGCCGTGCGGGGCGAAAAGCCCGAACATGGTCAGCGCGGTTCCGTCCCCGTTTCTGCTCACCCGGCTCACTATGACGCGCGCGGCTCGTACCGGATTGCTCGTGATCGGCGTCGTCGCCACCGGCGCGATCGCGCTCGGCACCGTGGCCCGCGCGCCGCGCGCCGAGGTCACGGTGCCGGCCCATCAACCGCCGGCCCGCGCCCCATCCGCGGACCTCAAGGGGCGACCGGTCGGCGCGTCCGGGTGTATGGCGTCCGCGTGTCACGGCGCGCCGGCCGAGAAGACGCTCGCCGGCACGCTCGACGGCACCACGTGGCAAAGCTCCGGGAGCTGCTGGGCCGCGGCCGACCCGCACACCGCCGCGTACAGCCTCCTCACCGACAAGCCGCACCGCCCGGTGAAGGTCACGGCGGCGCACATCATGGCCCGCTACGCGCCGGGCACGAGCGCGACCGACGACGCGCGCTGCGTCGCGTGCCACACCAACCCGGCGCTCGCTACGGAGGAGCGCTTCAGTGAGCCGCACGCGAAGCACCTGCGCAACGAGGGCGTGAGTTGCGAGGCCTGCCACGGCAACGCCGGCGGGTGGGTCGCCGATCACACCACATGGAAGGGACCGCGCGCGGACGTGTACGCGAAGACCGGCATGAACCCGCTGTACGACCTCGGCGAGCGGGCGCTGGCCTGCGCCGGGTGCCACGTCGGCGCGCCGGCCGAAAACGGCCTACCCGTGCGCGACATGAACCACGACATGATCGCCGCCGGCCACCCGCGCCTGAACTTCGAATTCGCCGAGTACCAGCGCCGGCTTCCGAAACACTGGCAAGAGAAGGACCGCGCGACCAATACCGTCGTCAAACACAACCCGCTGAAGGAGTGGCTCATCGGGCGCGTGGCACACGGCGAGGCCGCGTGCAAGCTTCTCGCGGATCGCGCCGAGCGCTCGAAGACCGACGACCGCACGCCGTGGCCGGAGTTCGCGGAGTTCAACTGCGCCGCGTGCCACCACAACCTGCGCGCCGCCACCGACCCGTCGTTGGAAGCGCAGTGGCGGAAAGACCCGAAGCTCACAGGTCACTTGATGGGTTTACCGGGTTGGCAACCGATTTGGCCAATGACCATCGCGGCCGGCATCGACCAACCGACCCTCGACACCGCGAACCTGAAGTCCGTCACCAGCGCGATGAGCGTACCGCGACCCAAGCGAGCCGACATCGCGACGCTGGCGAAACAAGGTTCGGGAACGATGTCGGAGTTACGCGGGCGGTTGATCCGCGCGGAGCGAATCGATGGCGAGTTCCCTCTCACTGGGCTGTTTCAATCCCCGCCGCCGCGCGTGCCAGAGTGGGACAGCGCCGTTCAGCTCCTGTACGGGTACGCGGCGCTGGAGCGGTCGAAGGAGGGGAAGTCGCCGCTTGTGCCGGAGTTTCGGAAGGCGCTAGCGGCGCTCCGCACCGACGACTGGCCGCATGTGAATTGGCCCGAAGTCGAGACCGCACTCGGGGCGATAGGACCGAAGCGCTAGGATTCTGGGACCGCGGGCGTCCCGCCCGCTGCTTCGTCGCCTCAGCAGCGGGCGGGACGCCCGCAGTCCTTGAACGGCCGTACTCGGATTCCCCGCACGGACGCGACGGACCCCGACCGCGAGTTGCATCGTGCGTCCCTTCTTCATCATCGCGGTCGTCGCCGGCGCGTCGGCGCTCGGCGTCTCGTTCAGCCCGGCCAGCCCGCGGAACCCGCAAGAGCCGCAACTCGCGCCCGCCGCGCCCGAGCCGCGAACCCCATACGGAGTCGGCAAAGCGCCGTTCGCGCACCGCGCCGCCACTTCGTGCGCCGCGGCCTCGTGTCACGGCGGCGGGCAGGTCGGAAAAGTCGGCAGCGAGCACTCGACGTGGGCACCGGAAGCGTTCCCCGAAGGGCAAGGCGACCCGCACACGAAGGCGTACCGCGTCCTCTTCAACCCCGTGTCCGTGCGCATGGCGAAGGTGCTGAACATCGGCGACGCGCACAAGGCCGCGCTGTGCCTGAAGTGCCACGCGGTCGATAGCGCCAAAGACCCCGACACGCGCGACCAGATTTTGTCCGAAGGCGTCGGGTGCGGCGCGTGCCACGGCCCGGCCGATAAGTGGATCGGGGACCACTACTCCGCGGAGTGGAAGGGGCTGAGCAACCGCGAGAAGTGGGAGAAGTACGGGTTCGTACCCGCGAGCAACCTCGTGGCCCGCGCCGTCAACTGCGCCGGCTGTCACGTCGGCGACGCCGACCGCGACGTGAACCACGACCTGTACGCCGCCGGCCACCCGCGCATCACCTTCGAGGCCGCCGCGTTCCACCACCAACCGGGCTACCGCAAGCACTGGACCGAGAAGACCCCGCAACCGGACTTCGAGGTGCGGTTGTGGGTTGTGGGCCAGATCGCGGCGCTGCGCAGCGCCACCGACCTGCTCCGCAGCCGCGCGGACAAGGCCGACAAGCCGGACGGCGTCTGGCCGGAGTTCGCCGGGTACAGTTGCTTCTCGTGCCACCAGAAGATCGGCGAGGGGTACATCCGCGGCGAGGCGAGCGCCGCGGCCCGCGCGCCCGGCGTGCCGGGGTGGGAGGTGTGGTCGAACACCGGCATCGGAATCGCGGC
This sequence comes from Planctomycetota bacterium, assembly GCA_016872595.1. GTDB lineage: Bacteria > Planctomycetota > Planctomycetia > Gemmatales > Gemmataceae > Gemmata. The sequence goes on along the minus strand of VGZJ01000036.1, from coordinate 18,094 downwards.
GGAGTATTGCAGCGCCGCCTATCCCGGCGTAAACTCACCGGACTTGAAGGAACTGAAGGCGCTCCAAACACTCATAGGCGCGAAGCGCGCGCCGAACGCGAAGACGGTCGCGGCGCAGGCGACGAAAGCGGTCGCGGAGCTGGATACGTGGCTCGCCGCTCTGCAAGCGGCCGAGGACCGAGGCGCGCGGCCGGTGCCGAAGGGGACCGCCGAGAAGCTGGCGCTCGCCATCGCCCGGAACGCGCTCACGAAGGACGGCAAGAAGCTCGCTGATCACGATTGGGACGCACTGGCCTCGAACTACTTGGGGTGTGCGGCGATGTTCCACGCGAACGGCGGCGCGGACAAGAACTCGTGGGGCAAGGAGCTGACCGCCGTGCGCGACGGGCTGCGCTACCCGGTCACGAAGGGCGCGCGGTTCGACAGCCCGGCCGATTACGACGCGAAGAAACTCGACCTGCTCAAGACGAACTTCGGGCGACTGCGGGACGCGGTCGCCCCAACGGGGGGGAACTGATGTCGGCACTCTCACCGCGCGCGACCCGCGCCGCCGGCCTCGCGGCCGGATTCGCGGGGTTGCTCCTCGGCCTGCTCACGGCCACCGGCCCGAACCGCGCCGCGCACGCCCGCGACGGCCAGCCGAAGGACGAGAAGAAGGACTTCCCCAAGCCGCCCGCGGATCACAAACTCGTCGGCGCGGCCGTCTGTCAGGACTGCCACGACCGCGAGGACCCGAGCAAGAATCCGCTCTACAAGCAGACGCTCGGGTACGAGTTCGTCCGCCTGTGGGAAAACAAGGTGTGGGGGGTACACGACCTCCATTCAACTGCGTTCAAGAACCTGCTCTCCAAGGATGCAGAGCTGGTGAAGAAGGGCAAAGCGCAGGCGAACCCGACCGCGCAACTCATGGAAAACAACCTGAAGCGGTACAAGGGCGCGGACTACCTCGTTTCGACAGACACAGCCTGCCTCGCATGCCACGCGAGCGTAAAGCTGCCAATTACCGAACAAGCTCCACCGGCGAAGTGGACACCTGCGTCATTCTCTGTTCTCGACGGTGTCGGCTGCGAGATGTGCCACGGTCACGGGTCTGGGTACCAACAGAAGCACCAGGAGTCGCGCGAGGACGAGGCGAACGCGCCCGAGGGCGCGGTTCGCGTCGTCGATTGGCGCGAATGGCCGCCGGCAGAGAAGCGCAAGTGGGGACTGGTGAACCTGCGCGACCCGGCGGAGGCTACGACCCAATGTGCCTCCTGCCACATCGGTAACGTGAAGGAGGGGCGGTTCGTCACACACGACATGTACGCTGCCGGGCACCCTCCACTCCCACCTCTCGATCTGATTGCCTACACCCGCGAGCAACCTCGCCACTGGGGGCTGCCGACCGAGATGCCGTATCTCACCAAACTCGTGAAGAAAAACCCGAAGCGGGCCGAGGACGTGTTCCACATCCGCGCCGGTGAGTCACACGTTGCCCGCCGGTTCGTCGAGTCTACCATCGCCACACTGCGGGCTTCCGCCGAGATCGGCGGGCAACTCGCCGGTGAGGCCAAAGACGACGGTCTCGACTACGCCGCATTCGACTGCGCCTCGTGCCACCACAACCTCAAGTACCCCAGCGACCGCCAGGACCGCGGGTATCTCGGTAAGCCGGGTCGCCCGCTCTATCGACCGGCCACGTTCGCTCTATCCAAGGTCGTTCTCGCCCACGCCGCCGTGATGGAAGGTGGGGCCGACCTGAAAGCGTCACTCGACGCCCTGTTCGTTGCCGAGAAGCAACTGGCCGATGCTTTCACCGACAAGTCTTTGGGCGACCCCGTGAAGGTCAAGGCCGCGACGACCAAGGTGATCGCTTGGGCCGACGACACGCTGAAGAAACTCGGTGCCGTGCGGTACACGCCGAAGGCAACACAGGACCTGCTCGCGAAACTGACGGAAGCCGCCGCGCAAGCACCAAAGGACGCCGATCCCAAGAAGCGAGCGGTCGCCGATCCCGAGGTTGCTCAGCTATTTTCGTGGGCAGCCGAGACGCTCCTCCTAGATCAAATCCCTTCCAAAGAAAAGGGCAACGACGGCCAGCCACTGCCCCCACCGGAAGTCGTCGCACTCCGGAAGAGCCTCGATAAGATCGTCGTGACGCGACTCAGGCCGAAGGCTCCGTTCCATTACGAAGTTCCTGGGGGAGTTCCCGGCCCGACGTTGGAGGCGGTGGATACACGCATTGGTGAGCGGATGGGGATATTCAATTCGTTCCAGAGCGCCCCGTTCCGCAAGGCCTTCGGCGAGGTCAAGCCATTCGGGAAGTAGCGGCGCGCGGAGTACGGCCGGGTGGGTTTCGCTGGCGCTCAAAGTCACGGGCGTCCGCGAACCCCACCCGGCTTCGCGCGCGAGTCGCCGAGCGTGAGTAACCGTGACGGTGTTGCAAGATCGCGACCGCGGTGGGCGTAGTTACGACGTCGACCCGCGAACGCACCACCGAACACGTAGTCAGTCATGCCGTCATACGTCATCGTCTGGGAGAATAACACGTTCGGCCACCAGAAGGTCTCCGGTCACACGTGGCCGGGTCACTTCGCCATCAACATTGGCAACATCTTCGACGACGCAGACATGGCCCGCGTTTTCAACAGCTACGTGAGTTGGTGGCCCGGCGAGGGGGCGGACTTCGGCGTGAAGGGCGTCATCAAGGCCATGTTCAAGAAGGCCCAGAAGGGCGACCGCAACCTGACCTTCGACGAGGATGTGGACGCGGAGGGCTATTTGCCCGACCACTTCATCAAGCTGGACACGACCGACGAGCAGGAGAAGAAGATGAAGGCCGAGTGGCTCTCGGTACTCACGAAGAAGGGCGGCTCGACGTACAAGAACCTGCGGAAGAACTGCTCGATGATCTGCTCGCGGGTCCTGCACGCGGGCGGGTTCTACGCGAAGAAGTGGGCCGTGGACAACAACTTCGCGTGTAGCCCCGGCGACATCCGCGCCTTGGCGTGCTGCTCCGGCGGCAAACTCATGAAGTGGACCGACGTTATGGACGTGCTGAAGAAGAGCGGCATCACGGCCGCCAATCTGAGTGCGAAGGAGGCCCGGTCGGGCGTGTTCTGCTCCACCGACGCACCGTGCAACTACCAGAAGAGTGAGACGTTCAAGGGCGACGGCACCAAGAAGAACTAAGATACGAGCAGGTCGCTCGGATAATGGCTTCTGTAGCCGGCACCACAGAGGCCAATGCCCCCCCGCGATTCGGCTACCGGGGTCACACCCCAGCTCCAGAAAACGCTACGCACGCGCCCGGTAGCGGGCACGGGCCGAGGTTGTACGCGCCCCAGCTAGAGGGCTGCACCTTCGACCCGTCCGCGGCCCCGGTGTTTGGCGTCCACTGCTGGCGCGTCAGTTGCGTCATCTTCTTCGTCGCCACCTCGATGCGGTAGATGTCCACGCCCCCGTGCCCGAGCGCGTCGTGCATCTTGGCGAAGGACACCGACTTCCCGTCGATGGGCACCTGCGGATCGGCAATCGACTTCTTCTCGGTCACGGGAACGAGGACCTCTTCCTTGCCGTCCGGGTGGAGCAGCATCGGGTCCGCACCGGGTTCCATCGTCCGCGGGTCGCCGGCTGCGGCGGCTTCGCACCCACCCTACTTCAGCACATCCAGTTCCACGTGCGAGGGGTACTTCTCGCCGCGGTAGACGCGCTGAGTAGCTTTCTGGAAGTCGGCGTCGGTCGCCTCGAAGATGTTGGGCACGAACTTCTGCGGGTTGCGGTCGATCACCGGGAACCACGAGCTGCTGATCTGCACCATGATCTTGTGGCCCTTGCGGAACCGGTGGTGCCCCCACACGAGGTCGATGGTGTACGGTTCCACTGCGTTGGGCTTCACCGCTTCGGGCTTCTCCATGCTCTTGCGGAACCGCGCGCGCACCGGCTCGCCCGCGATCAGGAGCTGATAGCCCCCCATGTCGGGCTGCTTCTTGTAGTCGTCGGGGTACACGTCGATCAGCCGCGCGACCCAGTCGCAGTCCGTCCCGGTCGTCGCGCCGAACAGCTTCACCTTCATCGCGCCGGCGACGATCACGTCTTCGGTCAGCGGTTCGGTTTCGTAGGTCAGCACGTCCGGGCGGTTGTGGGTGAAGCGCTGGTCCTGCACCATCCATTCGGGCCACTCCGGGCCGGGGTAAGTGGGGCGCACGGGGCGCGGGCGGTACGACACCGGGTTCGCCGGGTCGCTCACGTAGTCGTCGCTCCCCTCCCCCGCCGGCGCGTCGAAGCTCAGCTTGCCCTTCGCGTGGAAGTACAGCTTGCGCGCCGCCGCACCCTTCGGCGGCCAACGGTCGTAGCTCTCCCACGTGTTCACCCCGGTCTGGAACATTCGCGCTTCGGGGATCCTCTGGTTCGGGTTTGTGTCCTTCAGATATCGCGCGAAGAACGGGGCTTGCACCTCCTTGCGGAAGTACGCGCCGGTGTTGCTGTCGAACGACACCTTCCCGAGCTTGTCACCCTTCCCGCCGGCCCAGCCGCCGTGGTTCCACGGGCCGACCACGAGAAAGTTGTAGTTCTTCGTGTCGTGCTTCTCGAGCAGTTCGTAAATGCGCAGCGGGCCGCGGAAGTCCTCTTGGTCGTACCAACCGCCGACGTTCAGCGTCGGCACCGTCACCTTGTCGATGCGCGGTTCGAGCGAGAGCTTCTTCCAGAAGGCGTCGTAGTTCGGGTGCGCGACGAAGTCGTTCCACGTCGGTAGCGTGTTCTTGAAGTACTTCTTGTTGACGTTCGAGAGCGCGCCGAGGTTCAGGTACCATTCGTAGGTGTCGTGCTTGTCGAACTTGAAGCTGAAGTTGCTCTTGTCGGTCTCCATCATTGCGACGTACTCGAACCCGTAGCTCAGGCGGAACGCGCCGTTGTGGTGGAAGTCGTCGCCGAGGAACATGTCGGACGGCGACGCCTGCGGCGAAACGGCCTTCAGCGCCGGGTGCGGGTCGAGGGCCGCGACCGCGGTGAGCCAGCCGGGGTAACTGATGCCGAGCATCCCGACGCGCCCGTTGTGGTTCTTCACGTTCTTCAACAGCCACTCGATGGTGTCGTAGGTGTCGCTGGCCTCGTCGATAGCCTTCGGGTCTTTGAGGTCGCGCGCGGGGCGCAGCATCACGAACTTCCCTTCCGACTTGAACCGCCCGCGAATGTCCTGCAGCACGAACACGTAGCCGTCGTCGGCCAGTTCCTTGAAGTAGTTGCCGAGCAACCGCTCGGTGCGGCCGTCGATGCCGTAGGGCGTGCGCAGCAGGATGATCGGCACCTTCTCGGTGCCGCGCGGCGCGTGAACCGTGGTGAACAGCTTCGTGCCGTCGCGCATCGCGATCATGGCTTCGGTGCGGTCGAACGGCTCTTGCGCGGTCGCGGTGCCGACAGCGAACAGGAGCGCGAGTGAGGCCGACAGGGTCCGCATGGGAACCTCGCGGGGTGCGGGGCGTGTCAGTAGGGGCCATTGTTCCCGGCCCGCGGTCGTAGAACAACCACGAACCGCGCCCGGAGCACGCCGATGACCGACCGCTACCACGCTCTCGACAGCCTCCGCGCGTTCGCGATGTTCCTCGGTGTGCTGCTGCACGCGGGCATCTCGTTCATGGAGACGCCGCCGAACTTCTGGCCGGTGCGCGACGCCGCGCCCACACCGCTAGCCGATGTGCTGCTTATCGCGGTTCACGACTTCCGCATGCAACTGTTCTTCCTGCTCGCCGGGTTCTTCGGCTGTTTGCTCTACCAGCGCTACGGCCTGCGCGGGCTGTTGGCGCACCGCCTGAAGCGCGTGGCGGTGCCGTTCGCGCTGGCGCTGCTGCTGATCGTGCCGACCGTGCAAGCGGTCGGGCTGTACTGCGAGATCGAGAACCACCGGGCCGGGGGCGTGCGCGGCGACGTGTCGCCGTTGCGCCCGGTCGCGGTCGCGCTCGTCGACGCAAACCCGGAGGCGAACACGGCGAAGCTGGTCGCCGGCTTCTTTACCCACGGCGACTGGATCGCACGGCTCCCGCTCGTTCACCTCTGGTTCCTGTACTACCTGCTCATCTTCGTGGTCGCGGTCGTGGCCCTCACCCCGCTACTCGGCCGGCTCAGCGGGACGCGGGCGCTCGCGCGCTTCGACAGCGCGTACCGGTGGGTGATCGGGAGCCGCTGGTGCATTCCGGTACTTGCGGCGCTCACCTTCCCGTTGATGCTGCCGATGACGTGGATCGTCGACACGCCGACGCGATGGAACCCGCAGTGGCACGTCGTCGGCTACTACTTCGCGTTCTTCGGCTTCGGCTGGGTGCTGTACCGCCACCGCGACCTCGTCCCGGGCTTTGGCCGCTCGTGGTGCGCGCACCTTCTGATCGCGAACCTCATCGTGCTGCCGCTGATCCTGTGGCTGATCGCCACCGGGGTGCCGCTATGGAAGGCGGGCGCGGACTCCACCGCGTACGAGGTGACCGGGTTTGCCGCCGCCGCGATCTACACGTGGCTCATGATTTGCGGGCTGTGGGGCGTGTTCCTGCGGCTGTTCGTGCGCGAGTCGGCGCGCGTGCGATACCTCGCGGACGCGGCCTACTGGTGCTACCTCGCCAGCATCACGCCCATCGTGGTGTTGCAGTTCGCGGTGAAGGACTGGCCGCTGCCGGGCGAAGTCAAGGCCGTGCTCGTGACCGCGGCGACGATGGCCTTGCTACTGGCAAGCTACCAACTGTTCGTGCGCTACACGCTCATCGGCGCGATTCTGAACGGGATGAAAGCGCGGAAGCCGCGAGCGGGTTCGCACCCTGCTACCGCCGGCGCTTCTTCGCACTGACCTTGCGCTTGAGGCGGAACTCTGCCCCGCCGTGGTAGGTCGCGAGGAGCGCACCGTCGCCGGCGTACCGCTCGAACAAGTCGCACACGACGGCCTCTTCGTCCGGCCACGGGTAGGCGAAGATCACGTCGAAGTCGCTCACGTCGAGGTCGAGGTCGTCGTAGGCGTAGTCGCCCTCGGTCGTGAGCCACGAGTACGTTCCGCCCTTGTGAACGCGGTCCTCGGCGCCGCGCGGCACGAAGCTCCCGTGAACGAACTCGGCGGGCAGGTCGAAATCGTCGGCGAGGCGGCGGGCCTCTTCGACGAGGCCCGCTTCGATCTCGATCCCGCAGGCGTCGAACTCCAGCAGCGCCGCGAGGCACACCACGACACCGAACCCGCTGCCCCACTCGCAGAACCGCTGGCCGCGCGCCAGCGCGCCGCCCGTGATCGCTTGCAGCACACCGAACGCGGCGGCGTAGTCGCACGGCACGAACGCCGGGACGCGGCACTCGGTCTGGAACCGCTCGATGCGTGCGTCGGCGGTGCGGATCAGGCGCGCCGCGCCCGCGGGCAGCGGCGGGTCGGCGGGGGTGAAAGTAACGTCGCGGAGCGCCATTGTCGCGCCGGGGTGCGCGCCGGTTCGGCGCGGGCCAATAGGATGTAGGTGTGTTGTAGTGCCCGCACCGGAAGCCGAGGCTCAACGTGTCCGAACCCAGCAGCGAGATTCCCGTCGAACGGCGACAATTGATCTTCAAGGCTCTCGTGGAAGCACAAGACGGCGGTATAGGGGTCGCAGCGTCGCGCACGGCCACCGCTCAGCAGTTCGCGGTTACGGAAGATCAGGTCCGCGACATCGAGCGCGAGGGTTCGGCGAACCTGTGGCCCCCGCTGGAGTGAAAAATTAGATTCTGAAAAAATCTTAGCGCGGGGCACGCGCCGCCCTGCTAAAGTCTACCACGCCGGTAGGGTATTCGCGCCCCCGGCCGACGCCGAACGCTCGCCGCTCCCGTCCGTAACCGACAGGTGTTGCCCGCGGAGGTCCGCACCCCGCCCGTTCGTACGTCCCCGCCCGCCGGTCCGGGCGGGAAGCCAAGTTCCCTCAGAGCGGCCGGGACCGGGCCGCGGGAGTTCGTCGTGGGCAAGAAGTTGTACGTCGGCAACCTGAGCTGGGGCGTCAACGACGCGCAGCTGCAGGAGATGTTCACCCCGTACGGCACGGTGGTGTCGGCGCAGGTCATCATGGACCGCGACACGGGCCGCTCGAAGGGCTTCGGGTTCGTCGAGATGGGCACCGACCAAGAGGCGCAGGCCGCCATCGCCGGCATGCACAACCAAGTGGTCGAGGGCCGCCCGCTGACGGTCAACGAGGCCCGCCCGAAGGAAGGCGGTGGCGGCGGCGGCGGGCGGGGCGGCTACGGCGGCCGCGGTGGCGGTGGCGGTGGCGGCTACGGCGGCCGTGGGGGTGGCGGTGGTGGCTACGGTGGCGGCGGCGGTGGCCGGTACTAAGTTCTAAATCATCCGCGGGCGGCGCGACTCAGCCCTTTGGGTCGCGCCGCCCCGTGCTTTCGCCCTTCTCGCCCCTTCGTCGGCCCACTGCGACTCACACGCTTAGACAGGAAATCCGTTGTCAACCGCCACTGACCCCGAACCGTCCGCCCTTCTCGAACCCAAAGCCCCGGATCGCTCTCCCGCACACGCGCCGCCCGGCCTCGCGCGCCGCGTCGTCGCGTGGGTCGGCACGTTCATCGGCGTCACCGTGCCCGTCGCCGGCTTCGTCGCGGCCGTCGTCCTCAGCTTTGTCTGGGGCTTCTCGTGGGTGAACATCGGCCTCATGGTCGGCATGTACGTCGTCACCATGCTCGGCATCACGGTCGGGTTCCACCGGCTGTTCACGCACCGCTCGTTCCAGACCGTGCGCCCGATCCAGTGGCTCCTCGGCATTCTCGGCTCGATGACGTTCCAAGGCCCGCTCATCGACTGGGTCGGCCGACACCGGCGACACCACCAGCACAGCGACAAGGCCGACGACCCGCACTCGCCGTACCCGCACGACCCCGGCCTGATCGGGCTGTTCCGCGGCTTCTGGCACGCCCACATCGGCTGGGCGTTCTCCCCGATGCCCGCCGAGTTGGACCGGTACGCCGGCGACTTGCGCCGCAGCCCGGCGCTGCGCGCCATCAACGCGCTGTTCCCGCTTTGGGCGCTCATCGGCGTCCTCATCCCCGCGGCCATCGGGTATTGGTGCCTCGGCTGGCGCGGCGCGATCACCGGGTTCCTCTGGGGCGGGCTGGTCCGCATCATGCTCGGTCACCAAGTGACGTGGTGCGTGAACTCCGTGTGCCACCTCTGGGGCGCGAAGCCCTACGCCAGCGGCGACGAGAGCCGCAACAACGTGGTCGTGGGCGTACTCGCGCTCGGCGAGGGGTGGCACAACAACCACCACGCCTTCCCGTCGTCCGCGCGCCACGGGCTGCGCTGGTGGCAGTTCGACCTGAGCTACTGGGTAATCCGTGCGCTGGTATTCTGCCGGCTCGCGTGGAAGGTGCGGCTCCCCTCGGACCACGAACTCGCCATGCGCGGCGAGGTCGCGGCAGCGGCGTAGCTAGTGTCCTGAGTTAGAAGTCCGTTTCCGATTGCCGGACACGATTCGCCTTGAAAAGCAAGGCTCTGGTGACAACCAAACCAGCTACCAACTTCCAACTCTGGACACTAGCCCAACAGCGCCCCCACCGGCACGCCGGTGCTGGCGGGGCGCGTGAAGCCGTCGGGCGAGAGCCGCGTGGCGGGATCGATCCCGAGCGCGGTGTAGAGGGTCGCGGTGAAGTCTTCGAGCGAAACCGGGTCGTCTTTCACGTAGGCCGCGGTCGCATCGCTCGCGCCGTATACCGCCCCGCCGCGAACCCCCGCGCCCGCGAGCATCCCCGAATAGCAGTTGGGCCAGTGGTCGCGGCCGTTCACGCCGCCGCCGCCCTTGCTGATTCGTGGCGTGCGCCCGAACTCGCCGACCAGCACCACGAGCGTGTCGTCGAGCAGCCCGCGGTCGGACAGGTCTTCGAGCAGCGCGGACACCGCCTGATCGCAGCGCGGCAGCGCGAACCCCAGCCCGTTCCAGCCGTTCTCGAAGATGCCGATGCCGGCGTTACCGTGCATGTCCCACGTCTCGATGCTCAGGAACTTCTCGGTCGGCTTCATGCCGGTCCACGCGACCACGCTCGTGAGGCGCACGCCGGCCTCGACCAACCGCCGCGCGAGCAGCAGGTTCTGGCCCAGCGGGTTGCGCCCGTAGCGGTCGCGGACCTTCGCCGGCTCTTGGTCGAGGTCGAACGCCCGCTTCACGCCGGTGCCGCTGAGCAGGTCGAAGGCCCGCGCGCGGTGCGGCGCGAGCGGGTTGTTGGCGTCGAGCTTGTACACTAGTTCGCGCCGCCCGGCGGCGCGCTCCGCGCTGACAGTGTCGTCACTCTCGAACACCTTCACCCGATAGCCGGGCGTGGCGAGGTTGTCGGTGTGGCCGGTGCCGATGAGCAGCGGGGCGTGCGCCGGGCCGAGCGCGCCGCCGGTCAGGTACGTGTTGTCGCGCGGCATCGCCCCGCCACCGAACTTCTGGAGCCAAACGGTCGAGGGCACGCTCGCTGCCGACGGCTTCAACTTCGACACGACCGCCCCGAACGGCGGGTCGTCCGCGGCCGGCTTGCGGTTCCCTGCGAGCAGCATCTCGTTCGCGGTGTGGTGCAAGGCCATCGTGTGCGTCATCGAGCGGATCACCGCGAACTTGTCGGCGACGCGCGCGAGTTGCGGCATCAGTTCGCCGACGCGGAAGCCGGGCACCTTCGTGGCGATGGGCTTATACGGCCCGCGCAGCTCGGCCGGGGCGTTCGGCTTCGGGTCCCACGAGTCGAGTTGCGACAGCCCGCCGTACTGGAAGATGAAGATGCAGTGCTTCTCGCGCCGGGCGCGCGGGCGTGCCTCGTCGGCGCGTAGGAACTGCGGTAGTGAGAGGCCGAGGAGACCGGCCCGGACGAGGTCGCGGCGCGTCGGCAACGGGCGGCGCATGCGAAGAGGCTCCAGCGGGAGCAAGGGCGGGTGGATAGAGTGTACCGCAGGATGCGCGTGATGCGAGAGCATTTCGTTCGACCGTCCGGATCGAACGCTAAACCTGATGAGGTTCGATGTGTTTGCTACAGAATCCGAACTCGAAGACGCTCTCAGCGCGCCGACGCCAGACGTGTGCGCCGCGCTCGCGCGGCACCCCGGCGACATCATCTTTCTCGGCGCGGCCGGGAAGATGGGGCCGACTCTCGCGCGCATGGCGAGGCGCGCCGACCCCGCCCGCAGGGTGATCGCGGTCTCGCGCTTCTCGAGCGGTGGCGAAGAGGCCTTCACCACACACGGCGTGGAGACGATCTGCTGCGACCTGCTGAACGCGGCCGAGGTCGCGCGGCTACCGGACGCGCCGAACGTGGTCTACATGCCGGGCCGCAAGTTCGGCTCTACCGGCGACGAAGGCGCGACGTGGGCGATCAACTGCTACCTGCCCGCGGTCGTCTGCCAGCGGTACGCGCGCAGCCGGATCGTCGCGTTCTCGACGGGCAACGTGTACCCGTTCACGCGCCCCGACACTGGCGGGCCGACCGAGGACACGCCCCTTGCGCCGGTCGGCGAGTACGGCATGTCCGCGCTCGGACGCGAGCGGATGTTCGCGCACTTCGGCCGCGCGCTCGGCGTGCCGGTCGCCATCATCCGGCTGAACTACGCCGTGGACCTGCGCTACGGCGTCCTCGTGGACATCGCGCGGAAGGTGCGGGCGGGCGAGGTAGTCGATCTGGCGATGGGGCACTTCAACACGATCTGGCAGGGCGACGCGAACGTGATGACGCTGCGCGCGTTCGACTACTGCGCCGTACCGCCGCGGGCGTTCAACGTGACCGGGCCGGTGGAGAGCGTGCGCCGGGTCGCGACGCGGTTCGCGGCGCTGTTCGGCACCGTGCCGCGGTTCGCCGGTGCGGAAGCGGAAACGGCCCTCATCAGTAACCCCGCGGCCGGGGTCGCGGCGCTGGGCGCGCCGCGCGTTTCCACGGACGAATTGATCGAGTGGGTGGCGGCGTGGCTACAGCGCGGCGGTCGGCTCCTCGCGAAGCCGACGCACTTCGAGGCCCGCGACGGCAAGTTCTAGCGCTCAGTGCCCGCCAGCACGCGATCACTTCGCGGCGAGCAGTTGGCGCAGGACGTAGGGGAGGATGCCGCCGTTCTTGTAGTACTGCACCTCCTGCGGGGTGTCGATCCGGCACACCGCGACGAAGCTGGCCGTGGTGCCGTCTGCGCGCGTCGCGGTCACGGTCAGATCGCGCGCCGCGCCCTCGAAGTTCTTGTCCAGCCCACCCACCAACCCGCCGATGTCGAACACCTCGTCCCCGGTCAGCCCGTGGCTCGCGGCGCTCTCGCCGGCCTTGAACTGGAGCGGCACGATCCCCATGCCGACGAGGTTGCTGCGGTGGATGCGCTCGTAGCTCTCGGCGATCACGGCCCTCACGCCGAGCAGCGTCGTGCCCTTCGCGGCCCAGTCGCGCGACGACCCGGAGCCGTACTCCTTGCCCGCGAGTACCACCAGCGGCACCCCGTCCTTTTGGTACGCCATCGCCGCGTCGTAGATGCTGACCACGTCCGCGCCCGGCAGGTGGCGCGTCAGCCCGCCCTCGACGCGCGAGCCGTCGTCGCGGGCCGGGAGCAGCAGGTTCTTGAGCCGCACGTTGGCGAACGTGCCGCGCATCATCACCTCGTGGTGCCCGCGCCGCGCGCCGTACTGGTTGAAGTCCTTCTGCTCGACGCCGTTCGCCAGCAGGTACTTGCCCGCGGGCGAGTCCTTCTTGATGTTGCCCGCGGGCGAGATGTGGTCGGTGGTGATGCTGTCGCCCAAGAGCGCGAGGACGCGCGCCCCGGTGATCTCGGACACGGGCGCGGGGTCGCGCCCCATCCCGCGGAAGTACGGCGGGTTGGCGATGTAGGTAGAGGTCGCGTTCCACGAGTACAGCGCCCCGGTGGGCACTCGCAGCGCCTTCCATTGCGCGTCACCGTCGTACACCGCGCCGTAGATGCGCTCGAAGGCCGCGCGGGTGATGGACCGGCCGATCACCTCCGACACCTCTTCGTGCGAGGGCCAGATGTCGCGCAGGTACACGGCGGCCCCGTTGCCGTCGGTGCCCACGGGCTCGGTCTCCCAATCGATGTCCACGCGGCCCGCGAGGGCGTAGGCGACGACGAGCGGCGGCGAAGCAAGGTAGTTGGCGCGCACCTCGGCGTGAACGCGGCCCTCGAAGTTGCGGTTCCCCGACAGCACCGCGGAGACGACAAGCCCGCCGTCGGCGATCTCCTTCGACACGGCCTCCGGCAGCGGCCCGCTGTTCCCGATGCACGTCGTGCAGCCGTAGCCGACCACGTTGAACCGGAGCTTGTTGAGGTCGTCGATGAGGCCGCCCGCGGTCAGGTAGTCGGTCACGACCTGCGAGCCGGGGGCGAGGCTCGTCTTCACCCACGGCTTCGTTGCCAGCCCGCGCGCCACGGCCTTCTTCGCCAGCACGCCGGCCGCGACCATCACCGACGGGTTCGACGTGTTCGTGCAACTCGTGATCGCGGCGATGACCACCGAGCCGTCCCTGATGACCCCGGGCGCGACCGCGACCGCGGGCGCGGGTTGCTCGCCGGCCGCGGGGAGCGCCGTCTTCGTCGATTTGGCCGCGGCCTTTAGCTTCGGCAGCGCGTCGGCGAACGCCGCCTTCATGTTCTTGAGCGGCACGCGGTCCTGCGGGCGCATCGGCCCGGCGGTACTCGGCTCTACCGTCCCGAGGTCGAGTTCGAGCGTGTCGGTGTAGCTCGCCTCCGGCGTGTTGGCGTCGTGGAACAGCCCTTGTTCCTTGCAGTACGCCTCGACGAGCGCGACCTGCTCTTGCGCGCGCCCGGTCTGATTGAGGAAGCGAATCGTCTCGGCGTCCACGGGGAAGATGCCGCACGTCGCCCCGTACTCCGGGGCCATGTTCGCGATGGTCGCGCGGTCGGCCAGCGGCAGATCCGCGAGGCCGGGGCCGAAGAACTCGACGAACTTGCCGACCACGCCCTTCTTCCGCAGCATCTGCGTAACGGTCAGCACGAGGTCGGTCGCGGTCGCACCGGGGCTGAGCTTGCCGAACAGCTTGAACCCGATCACCTGCGGGATGAGCATCGAAACGGGTTGGCCCAGCATCGCGGCCTCAGCTTCGATACCGCCGACGCCCCAGCCCAACACGCCGAGGCCGTTAATCATCGTGGTGTGGCTGTCGGTGCCGACGACCGTGTCCGGGTACGCGGTGCCGCTCGGGTCCACGAACACGCCGCGCGCGAGGAACTCCAGATTCACTTGGTGGCAGATGCCCGTGCCGGGCGGCACGACCTTGAAGTTGTCGAACGCCTTCTGCCCCCAGCGGAGGAACACGTAGCGCTCCTCGTTGCGGGCGTACTCGAGGTTCACGTTGTCGCCGAAGGCTTTGGCCGTGCCGTACTCGTCCACCTGAACCGAGTGGTCGATGACCAGTTCGACGGGCACGAGCGGGTTGATCTTCGACGGGTCGCCGCCGAGGGCTTTCATGGCGTCGCGCATCGCGGCGAGGTCCACGACGCAGGGCACCCCGGTGAAGTCCTGCATGAGCACGCGCGCCGGGGTGAACGCGATCTCCACGTTCGGTTCGTCCTTCGGCCTCCACCCGGCGAGCGCGTCGATGTCGGCCTTGCGCACCGCGAGGCTCGCGCCCTCGTTGCGGAGCAGGTTCTCGAGCAGGATTTTCAGGGAGAACGGGAGCTTCTTGGCCTGCGGGTGAACGGCCTCGACCGCGGCCAGCTTGTGGATCGTGTACGGCTTGCCGCCGACGGAGAGGGTGGTGAGGCTTCCGAAGCTGTTGCCGGTCGGCATGGCGAGAACTCGCATCAGGAGTGAGGGACGCTGATGCGGGTATTGTTGAAGTTCGCGCGGGGTTAATCAAGACGGCGCGGCGTAGCTCGCCTTGAGCAACTTGAGGTATTCGCGCATCCAAGCCGCGTTGTCGTGCCACGTGCGACAGGTGACGAGGTTGCCGCTGACGACGACCTCGCGGTTGACGTACACGCCGCCGGAGAACGTGCAGTCGAGGGCGCATTTGGCGACCGTGGTGACTTCGCGCCCGCGGATCACGTCGGCCGCGGCGACGATCTCGATGCCGTGGCACACGCTCGCGACCGGCTTGTTCGCGGCGAACAGGGCCTTCGTGATGCGGATCAGGTCGGGATCGTAGCGCAGGTACTCCGGAGCGCGCCCGCCGGTGATGACCATGCCGGCGAGGTCGTCGGGGTTCACGTCGCGGAACGCGATGTCGGATTGAAGGGTGTAGCCGGGGCGCTCTTGGGTAATGTCCCAGCCGTCGGGCCGTTCGTGGAGTACAAGGTGGTAGCCGCGTATTTCGGGGCCGGCGACGAGAACGCGAAATCCCTCATCGCGCAGGCGGAACAGTGGGTAATATGTGTCCAGCACCTCCGCCGCGTCGCCGATCGGGAGCAGGACGGTTTTCACGAATCACCTGTGAAACGAAGGCCCGTGAACGGAGTCAACTCCCAGAGAACATGATGCCGGGCGGGACGCACCCGGTCAAAGTTTTTCGGCGAACCTTGTCTCGGATCCGCGGGTTCGGAGTTTACGCCGGTGTGAAGTGTGGTTCCCGACGATTCAGGAAGTTTTCACAAACTCAGTGCTGCGCAGTTTTTTTGCGATTTTTCTCTTGACCTCACAATCGCGCGAGACGAAGGTTATGTGAAATGAGTTCTGGTCGGAGCTGTAGTTCGCCGATTACCCCACATCACGTGGGTTGTCGTACCTGTCCTTTTCTTCTGTTCATGCTCGAGGTGCCCACATGTCCGCGTCCAAGTTCCGCTCTCGGCGTGGCTTCACGCTGATCGAGCTGCTGGTCGTGATCGCGATCATCGCGATCCTGATTGGCCTGCTCCTGCCGGCCGTGCAAAAGGTGCGCGAGGCCGCTGCCCGCATGTCGTGCAGCAACAACCTCAAGCAGATGGGCGTCGCGATCCACGGGTACGCCTCCGCGAACCAAGACGGGCTCCCCGGCGGTATGCAGGGCGGTCTGTCCGGCAACCCGCAGTACGCCTCCAGCCCCTTCTTCTTCACCCTCCTCCCGCACATCGAACAGGACAACGTGTTCCGCGCGGTCGGTCAGTCCGGCGCGTCGTGGGGCACCAGTGGCGGCGTGAACGGACAAAGGGTAGTCGTCAAGACCTACCTCTGCCCGTCCGACTCGTCCCACAACAACGGTACCGGGCCGAGCACCGGTTGGACCGTGACGAGTTACGCCCGCAACGTGGCGGTGTTCGACACGGCCACGCGCCCCTCGGGTAACGGTCACGTCTTCACCGTGCCGAAGTTCACGATCGCCAGCGTCTCGGACGGCACCTCGAACACGATCGGGATCGTCGAGCGCTACGCCTACATGTCGGCGTACAACTGGAGCGGCCTTTGGACCCACCATGCTCAAGAGCGCAACCACTGGGGCTACAGCCAGTGGACCTCGACCTACGGCCAGAACAACCTGAGCGGCTGGCACCCGAGCCGAGCGCTGCAACCGGGCACGAGCTTCTACCTGCCGCAAATCGGCCTTCGGTCGAACCAAGCCCACCCGTTCTACCCGAACAGTGGTCACTCCTCAACCGTCCAAGTTCTCCTGATGGACGGCAGCGTTCGCGGCGTCGGTTCCGTGGCGCAGACGACGTGGAACTACGCGGTCAACCCCGAAGACGGTCAGGCGCTGCCCGGCAACTGGTAACGGCAGTCCACAGTCGTGCCATCGAACCCTGCCCCGCCCTTCGTGGGAGCAGGGTTCTTCTCTCCACACTCCCCAACCAGAAAGGTATCGTTCCAGACTATGAAAACGCCCCATCACGTCCAACCCTCTCAGAGCCGGCGCTTATTCGGGGCGCTGCTTCTCGTCTCGGCACTCAGTCTTACGGCGGTGGTCGGCTGCGGTGGCGGTGGCGATAAAAAGGGGGCAGTGAAGAACGAAGTCACTGGCAAAGTGACTCTCGGTGACAAGGCGGTCAGCGGCCAAGTCGTGTTCGTGTACTCGGACGGGAAAGAGCTCTCAAGCCCGATCTCGGGAGATGGAAGTTACTCGATCCCGGACCCGCCGGCCGGGTCGGTTAAGGTGTGCGTTCGCGGCATGGGCGGTGCGGTGGTCCCGAAGGGCACCGATATCCCGAAAGATGCCCCCGGCATGGGTGCGGGCGTCGCGCCACCTGCAAAGTATGCTAACGTCGCGACCAGCGGGCTAACCTATGACGTGAAGGCAGGCAAGCAGGAATACAATATCCCACTGAAGTAACCTGTCGTGCCCCTGCGCTCTGCAACCGGGTCGCGCGAGTCATTCGCTCGGCCCGGTTCTCGTTCGCACCACCTCTTCAGATGACCGGGAGTGTGCCGTGACCACGGAACCGGCGGGCCCGAGTCCCGCTCCCGATCGGGACCACGCTCCTCCACAACCATCGGATTCCGGACCGGCGCAGCCGGTCGTCACCACTTCACATCGGTCCGGGTGGCGTTGGCGATGGCCGGCCCTCGCACTCGTTGCCGTCGTGGGAACGGGTGTGTTCCTTTGGGTGAAATACGGTGCCGGTAGGCCCGCCCCAGCCACCGACGACGACGCTTGGTTCGCGGACGTCACCGACGAGGTGGGGCTCCAGTTCGTCCAAGACCCCGGCGATCTGAACCGTTGGCTCCTGCCCCAGATCCACGGTACCGGCGTCGCCGTCTTCGACTACGACGGCGACGGGCGGCTCGATCTCTACTTTCTCAACTTCGGTGGCGCAAACTCATCATCGACGAATCGGTTGTACAAGAACATGCCGGACGGCACGTTCAAGGACGTGACCGTCGGCTCCGGGCTGGGGATCGGCGGGGAGAACGTCGGCGTGATTGTCGGCGACGTCAACAACGACGGATGGCCCGATGTCGTGGTCACGCAGTACATCGGGGTCAAACTGTTCCTGAACCGCGGCGACGGCACGTTCACCGACGTGACGGCGGAGTCGGGGCTGAACAACCCGCTGTGGGGGGCCTCGGCCAACCTGTTCGATTACGACCGAGACGGTTTCCTCGATCTGGTCATCGCGAACTACATCGACCTCGACCCCGCGCAAGTGTGCCTGCACATCAACGGCAAGCGCGACTACTGCGGCCCCTCGGCGTTCCGCGGCACGGCCACGAAATTGTTCCGCAACCGCGGGGCCGAACTCGCCCGGAGT
>VGZJ01000035.1 GCA_016872595.1 Planctomycetota bacterium | reverse complement strand
TTGTCGAACTCGTCGGCCGAGAGCCCCGTGAACATGCGGAACAACAACGGCTTCCGACGCAATTTCTCGTAATTCGTCATAACCCTATGAATAGGCCATCGATCGCTATTGCGCAACGAGTCTAATAGACGGGCTTCCCGGGTTTCATGTCATCGCGTAAGGCACTTCCCCCCAGTAGCTCAACGAATATGACGACCTTCTCCTCGGTGTCGTCGGCACGAGCTGGCACAGGTGAAACGAGAACGGCGCAGGACACGACCCCGCACAGCATCAACCGCGACATACTAGCTCCTCGATTCGGGTGGACGAAGCCAGAAGGCCCTAACTCCGAGCAAATGATACACACTGGAGGGAAAGTACGCTACTTCCCGAATACCAGTGCCATCAGCTCGTTTCGGGTCATGGGGTGGTCGAGGAAGCCGCCGCGCATGGAGCTGGTGATGGTCATCGCGCCGGCCTTGCGCACACCGCGCACGCTCATGCAGGTGTGGGCCGCTTCCACGATCACGCCGACGCCGCGGGCCTTCAGGTGCGTCATCACCAGATCCGCGATTTCCTCCGTCATGCGCTCCTGAACCTGCGGCCGGCGGGCGACCGCGTCCACCACGCGAGCCAGTTTCGATAGGCCGACGATGCGGCCGTTCGGCAGGTACGCGATGTGCGCTTTGCCGAAGAACGGCAGCAGGTGGTGTTCGCACATGCTGCTGAACTCGATGTCCTTTACCAGCACCATTTCGTCGTGCTTCTGCGTGAAGGTCTTCTGAAGGAAGATCGCGGGGTCGGTGCGCAGGCCGGCGAACACCTCGGCGTACATCCGGGCCACACGATCCGGCGTGTCGAGCAGCCCCTCGCGGTCCGGGTTCTCGCCCACGGCGGCGAGCAGTTCGCGCACGGCCCGGCGCAGGCGGGCGTGATCGACCGGCAGCGGGGTCAGTTCGTTCGACGAGCCGAGCGGCCCATCGGTCGGGGTGTCCAAGTTGCGGCTCCGGGGAGAGGGCGAACGCTCGCATTGTACGGGCTTTACGATCGCAAAGCCCGAAGCGCCGAGCCGCTTGTGCCTTCGCAAACAGGGAAAATCGACTAGAATGGCTCATTACGGTTGTTTTCCCCTCTCCACAGCCGTTCTGAGGGTTTCATGGCACTTACTGCGCAGCAGATCGCGGAACAGCGGAAGGAAGTCGAAGAGCTGATCGCAGGGCCGGACGTCGGGTTCGCCAAAGCGCTCTTCTACGGCAGGTTCAAGGGCGAGTTACTGTACCCGTATCCCACACTCGCGGCCGACAAGCAGGCCGCGTCCGACGCGATGGCGGCGAAGGTCCGCGCCTACGCCGACGCCCACATCGATCACATGCAGATTGATCGGGACGCGCGCATCCCCGACAGCGTCGTGAAGGGCTTGGCCGACATCGGCCTCTACAAGCTCACCATTCCTACCGAGTACGGCGGCCTCGGCTTCGGCCAGCAACAGTACCTGCCGTGCATGGAAATCCTCGGCGGGCACGACGCCAGCGTCGCGGTGTTCGTGAACGCCCACCACAGCATCGGGGTTCGCGCGCTCTGCCTGTTCGGAACGAAGGAGCAACAGGCGAAGTGGCTGACGGGCCTCTACGACGGCTCGAAGCTGTGCGCCTTCGCGCTCACGGAACCGGAAGCCGGGTCGGACGCGGGCAACGTGCAGACCACCGCCACTCTCACCGAGGACGGCAGCGCGTACATCCTGAACGGCACGAAACACTACATCACCAACGGCGGCATCGCGCACATCCTTACGGTCATGGCCCGCACGCCGGACGCGAGCAACCCGAAGGGGAAAGTGACCGCGTTCCTCGTTACGCCAGATATGCAGGGGTTCGAGGTGATCGAGGCCCGCGCGGAGAAGTGCGGCATCCGCGGCACCGCGACCGGCAAGATGCGGTTCACCAACATGCGCGTGCCGAAGGAGAACGTCCTCGGCCAGATCGGGAAGGGTTTGCAGGCCGCGCTCACGGTGCTGAACTACGGCCGCGTGACGTTCGGCGCGACCTGCACCGGGCACGCGAAGGCCTGCATCAAGGCCATGACCGAGCACGCCAAGCGGCGCAAGCAGTTCCAGCAACCGCTGAGCGAGTTCCACCTCGTTCAGAAGAAGATTGCGTTCGCCGCGGCCCACTGCTTCGCGATGGAAGCGGCCACCACCGAGTGTGCCGCGTTTATCGACAAGGGCGCGCCGGACTACATGCTCGAAACGGCCATCCTGAAGGTGTTCGCGACCGAACACCTTTGGACCGTCGTAAACGACACGCTGCAGGTGTACGGCGGGAAGGGCTACTTCAGCGACCAGCCCATCGAGCGGTGGATGCGCGACGCCCGCATTAACACCATCGGCGAGGGCGCGAACGACGTACTGAAAGCGTTCATCGCCGTGGTCGGCTGTCGCGGGCCGGGGATGTACCTGAAGGGATTGCAAGATCAGGCGCTGGGCGGCATCCGCGGGTTCTTCCGCAGCATCCCGGCGGCGCTGGGTGTGGGCGCGAAGCTGGTCGGCCCGTCGTGGCTGACGACCGGCACGCCGACCGTGCCGGTGAAGTCTGCGGACCTGCAGAACGACGCCCGCACGCTGGCGAAGTTCGTCAAAGACTTCGGCCTGAAGCTGCCGCACGTGTTCCTCGCGGCGAAGACCGAAGAGAACTTCGCGCAAGCGGAACTGGTTCACGAACGGATCGCGGACATCGCCATCGACCTGTACGTTTCGGCGTGCGTGCTGGCGCGCCTCGACCACATGGCGACGAAGGGCACGAACGGCAAGCCGGCCGCGGCCGACCCCTACGCCGACGCCACCGCCGGGAAGTACTTCCTACAATTGGCCTTCCGCCGCATCCGCGAGCGCTTCGCCGCCCTCGACGACAACGACGACGCCTCATTACTGGCGAGCGCGAAGAGCACGATCGCGAAGTTCTGACGCTGGCGGGGTTGGGTCAGCCGCAAGCCGCGGGCGCGCGCCGTAGTCGTAGCGCCCTCTACTTTCGTCGCGCATCATAGCTGCCGCCTATGGTTCACAATGGGCGCGCGGGGATAACACTTCGCCGGCTCCGCGGTTAGAGTACGGGGGCGAGACGCACCTCTCTCGCGCTCGCCCCCCACACCGTTGGAGGAGCCATGTCCAAGTTCACACTGCTGTCGGGCGTCGCGCTCGGCGGGGCCGCGCTGTGCGCGGTCGCGCTCGGGTTCGCGCAGAACCCGCCGGCCCCCGCGCCTGCCCCGGTCGCCACGGCCCCGGCCCCGGACGTCGCGCCCGCGAAGCCCGCGGCGCAACCGGAGCCGGCGGCCAAGTGCCCGCTGGGGTTCACGTCCACGGATGCGCCCGGCGCGCCGAAGCCCGCGGCGGCGCAGCGCGATCACAACTTCTTCCCGAACAGCTTGGACCTCGACCTGCTGCACCGGCACTCGCCGAAGGGCAACCCGCTCGGCGACGACTTCGACTACGCCGAAGAGTTCAAGAAGCTCGACCTCGCGGCGGTGAAGAAAGACCTCGCGGCGCTGATGACCACGTCGCAAGAGTGGTGGCCCGCGGACTACGGCAGCTACGCGGGGCTGTTCATCCGGCTGGCGTGGCACAGCGCCGGCACGTACCGCACGTTCGACGGGCGCGGCGGGGCCGGCGCGGGCATCATCCGCCTCGCGCCGGTCGGCAGTTGGCCGGACAACGCGAACCTCGACAAGGCCCGCCGCCTGCTGTGGCCCATCAAGCAGAAGTACGGCGCGAAGCTCTCGTGGGCCGACCTGATGATCTTGGCCGGGAACGCCGCGCTCGAATCGTCCGGGTTCAAGACCGCCGGCTTCGGCGGCGGGCGCGCGGACGTGTGGGAACCGGACGCGGCGGTCTACTGGGGGCCGGAAAACAAGTGGCTCGACGACAAGCGCCACGGGGCCGGCCGCACGCTCGAAAAGCCGCTCGCCGCGACGCAAATGGGCCTGATCTACGTGAACCCGGAAGGGCCGAACGGGAAGGCCGACCCGCTGGCCGCGGCGAAGGACATTCGCGTCACCTTCGGCCGCATGGGGATGAACGACGAGGAGACGGTCGCGCTGATCGCCGGCGGGCACACGCTCGGCAAGGCGCACGGGGCCGCGGACCCGGGCAAACACGTCGGCCCCGCCCCGGACGAGGCCGCGCTCGAAAACGGCGGCCTCGGCTGGAAGAACTCGTTCGGCAAGGGCAGCGGCGCGGACACCATCACCAGCGGCCTCGAAGGCGCGTGGACCTCGACGCCGGCCAAGTGGTCGCACTCGTACTTTGGCAACTTGTTCCGGTACGAGTGGAAGCTCGTGAAAAGCCCGGGCGGCGCGCAACAGTGGGTTCCCACCGACGAGAAGGCGCAAGGCCTCGTGCCCGACGCACACGACCCGAAGAAGAGCCACGCGCCGATCATGTTCACCACCGACCTCGCGCTGAAGATGGACCCGGCGTACGCGAAGATTTCCAAGCGGTTCCACGACAACCCCAAGGAATTCGACGCGGCGTTCGCGAAGGCGTGGTACAAGCTCACGCACCGTGACATGGGGCCGGTGGCGCGCCTGCTGGGGCCGGACGTGCCCGCGGCGCAGGTGTGGCAAGACCCGGTGCCGAAGGTCGATCACAAGCTGATCGACGCGAAGGATGTTGCGGCGCTGAAGGAGAAGTTGCTCGCCTCCGGGCTGTCCGCGTCGCAACTGGTTTCGACCGCGTGGGCGTCGGCCGCGACCTACCGCGGCACCGATAAGCGCGGCGGCGCGAACGGCGCGCGGATTCGTCTCGCGCCCCAGAAGGACTGGAAGGTGAACAACCCGGACGAGCTGGCGAAGGTGTTGGCGATTCTTGAGAAGGTGCAAGCCGACTTCAACAAGACGCTGGCCGACGGGAAGAAGGTATCGCTCGCGGACGTAATCGTACTCGGCGGCTGCGCCGGCGTTGAGCACGCCGCGGACAAGGCCGGCTACAAGGTGAGCGTGCCGTTCGCTCCCGGCCGCACCGACGCGACCGCGGAGCAGACCGACGCGGAGTCGTTCGCGGTACTCGAACCGACCTCGGACGCCTTCCGCAACCACTTCAGCCGCGACATCACGAAGCCGGCGGAAGCGCTGCTGGTGGAGCGCGCCGCGCTGCTCGGGGTGAGCGCGCCGGAGATGACGGTGCTCGTCGGCGGCTTGCGCGTGCTGAACGCCAACACCGCGGGCGTGCCGTTGGGCGTGTTCACCAAGACCCCCGGCGTGCTCACCACCGACTTCTTCGTGAACGTGCTCGACATAGGCACCGAGTGGAAGAAGTCCGCAGTGTGCGAACACTTCTTCGAGGGCCGCGACGCGAAGACCGGCGCGATGAAGTGGACGGCCAGCTCCGCCGACTTGGTGTTCGCGTCGAACTCGCAGTTGCGCGGCATCGCGGAGGTGTACGCGAGCGACGATGGCCGCGAGAAGTTCGTGCGCGACTTCGTGTTCGCGTGGAACAAGGTGATGAACGCGGACCGCTTCGACCTGCCCGCGGCCCAGCGGATCGGGACCAAGCCCGCCGTCACGAAGAAGTAAGCGAGTCGGTACCGTGGTGAATCCGCGCGGCGCGCGTCACCAGTGACGCGCGCCGCGTTCGTTTTCAGGCGAGCCGAAACGCCCGCGTGCCTGCGACCTTGAGTTGCCTCTCTCTTCTATCTCCGGTAGCCTCACAGCATCCGCCTGTTGTCGCTTTCGGAGCTTCTCCCCATGCCTCGCTATCTGGTCGCGGTGCCGCTCGTTGCCGCTCTCGCGCTGACGCTCACGCCGCACGGCGCGCCCAACGCCGGCGCGCAGCCCAAGAAGGACAAGACCCCCGACGAGGCGGCCGTTGCGCAGGTGCAGACCGCGGACAAGTCGCTGAAGGTCAGCGTCTGGGCCGCGGCCCCGCTGATGGCGAACCCGGTCGCGTTCTGCTTCGACGAGAAGGGCCGCGTGTTCGTCGCCGAGACGACGCGGTTCGAGAAGGGCGTGCCCGACACCCGCGGCCACATGCAGTGGCTCGACGAGGATCTCGCGAACCGCACCATCGACGACCTGCTCGCGATGTACAAGAAGCACAACTACAAGGGCTTCGAGAGCTACAGCGATCAGGTGCGGATCGTCTGGGACAGCACCGGAAGCGGCACGGCCAACAAGAGCGAGGTGTTCAGCGGCGGCTACAACCGGCCGCAGGACGGGCTCGCCGCCGGCGTGCTGGCGCGCAAGGGTCAGGTATACCTCGCGTGCATCCCCGATCTGTACGTGCTGAAGGACACGAAGGGCGCGAACAAGGCCGACGAGAAGAAGTCGCTGTTCACCGGGTTCGGGCCGACTGTGCAGTTCCTCGGCCACGACCTGCACGGCCTCCGCATGGGGCCGGACGGTAAGCTCTACTTCAGCATGGGCGACCGCGGCTTCGTTGTGATGACGAAGGAGAAGAAGAAGCTCGAATACCCCAATCAGGGCGCGGTGCTCAGGTGCGACCCGGACGGCAGCAACCTCGAAGTCGTTCACGGCGGGTTGCGGAACCCGCAGGAGATCGCCTTCGACGACTTCGGCAACCTGTTCACATACGACAACAACTGCGACAGCGGCGACCGGGCGCGCTGGGTTCACATCGTCGAGGGCGGCGACAGCGGCTGGCGAGGCGGCTTCCAGTACGGCACCGGCTACCACACGCAGAGCGTGCCGCAGGGTAACCGCGGCGCGTGGAACACCGAGAAGCTGTGGCTGCCGCAGCACGAGGGCCAGCCGGCGTGGATCGTGCCGCCGCTGCTCAACTTCGGGGCCGGGCCAGCGGGCCTGACGCACTACCCCGGCATCGGCCTCAACGACAAGTACAAGGATCACTTCTTCGCCTGCGACTTCACCTCGAACGCGGGCAGCAGCACGATCTGGGCGCTGTCGGTAAAGCCGAAAGGTGCGAGCTTCGAGGTGAGCAAGCCGGAGCCGTTCATCAAGGGCATGGTGCCGACCGACTGCGAGTTCGGGCCGGACGGCGCGTTCTACTGGTCGGACTGGGTCGGCGGTTGGGCACCGCAGAACCGCGGGCGCATCTTCCGCGTCACCGACCCCGAAGCGATGAAGAACCCGCAGATCGCGGAGGCGCAGAAGCTGATCGCGGGCGACTGGTCGAAGAAAAGCATCGAGGAACTGGCGAAGCTGCTGGAGTTCCCGCACCAACTCGTGCGCCAAGAGGCGCAGTTCGAACTGGCCGCGCGGAAGTCGGAGGACGCGAAGGCGGCGTTCGCCGGGGTGCTCGAAAACTCCAAGAACCGGATCGCACAGTTGCACGCGGCGTGGGGCTTGGGGCAGGTGGCGCGGACCAACCGTGGGGCCGTGCCGTCGCTGCTTCGCGCTCTGGGCACGAATGACACCGAGGTGAAGCGCGCCGCGGTCGAACAACTCGGCAACGTCGTCCAGCACAGCGGGCGCGGGCTCGAGCAAGCGCCCGGCGCTGGCGAGGTTCAGGAAGCCGTCGGCAAGCTCTTGGCCGACCCGGACGACCGCGTGAAGGCCGCCGCCGCAGTCGCGTTCGGCAAGATCGGGCAAGCCCCGCTGGTGGTCCGACCAGTCGGCGAACTTGGCTACTTCGGCCCGCTGTTCGACCTGCTGCGCGCGAACAACGACAAAGACCCGTACCTGCGGCAGGCTGCGGTGATGGGGCTGGTTCACATGGCCCGGAACCCGGTCGATCTGTTTAACGTGTGGATGCGGGCTGTCGAGCAGGACAAGGCCAAGTACGACGCGCCCGCGGTGCGCATGGGGCTTGTGCTCGCGTTCCGCAAGACCCGCGAGCCGAAGATCGCGGAGTTCCTGAGCGATAGCGACCCGCGGATCGTCGCGGAGGCGGCGCGGGCCATCTACGACGAACGCATCGGCGGGATGGACGCGCTCGCCAAGCTCACGGAAAAGGCGAACCTGTCGGACGCGGTCAGCTTCCGCGCGCTCGCCGCGAACTACCAGATTGGCGACGCGGACGCGGCCCGTCGGCTGGCGTCCTTTGCCGACCGGCTTCAAGAACCGGGCTACCTCCGCGCGTTCGCGCTGAAGTTGCTTGCGGATTGGGCGAAGCCGCCGCGCCGCGACCCCATCACCGGCCTCACGCTCGACATCGCGCCGCGCTCCGCGAAGCCCGCGGCCGACGCGGTTCTCCGCGCCGGGGCACCGATCTTCGCCGGGAGCGACCTCGTTCGCAAACAGGCCGCGGAGACCGTCACGAAGCTGGACATCAAGGAGTTCGCCCCTGTTCTGTCGGCGCTCGTAAAGGACGCAAAGGCCGCGGCGGGCCTCCGCGCCGACGCGCTGATCGCGGTCGCGGAGTTGAAAGCCCCCGACACGAAGGACTTGGCGAACTTCGCCATGACGACCGATCAGCCCAAGCTCCGCGCCGCCGGGCGCACGGTTCGCGCGAAGCTCGACCCGGCCGCGGTGCTGAAGGACTTGCCCGAACTGCTGAGCGACGAGAAGACCTCGCTCGAGGAGAAGCAGGGCGCGTTCGCCATCCTCGCGACGTTCAAGGCGTCCGAAGAGGCCGACAAGATTCTGGCGCACTGGCTCGATCAGGTGAACGCCGGCAAGGTGCCGGCCGCGATCCTGCTCGACGTGCTGGACGCGGCCGAGGTGCGCGCCGCCACGCCCAAGCTCAAGTTGTTCGCGCAACTGAAGCCGCCGGTGGACAAGTACCGGGCGGCGCAGAACAAGATCGCGACCGCCACCAACGGCGACAAGCTCGCGGGTTACACCGATCAACTCGAAGGCGGCGACATCGACCGCGGACGCAACATCGTGCTGAACAACTCCGCGGTGTACTGCCAGCGGTGCCACAAGCTCGACGGGCAGGGCGGCGACGTCGGCCCCGCGCTCAACGGCCTCGCCGCGGACAAGGAGAAGACCCGGCGCTACTTGCTCGAAGCTGTCGTGCTGCCGAACGCCAAGATCGCGAAGGGCTACGAAACGGTGGTGCTGACACTGGCCGACGACCGCGTCGTCAGCGGCATCATCAAGGCCGAGGATAAGAAGACCGTGAAGCTGGTGACCGCCGAGGCGAAAGAGTTGACAATCGCGGTCGAAGACATCGTGGCCCGGCGCACCGGCCCCAGCGCCATGCCCGACGACCTGCACAAGAAACTGAGCCGGCGCGAACTGCGCGACGTGGTCGAGTTCCTATCGAGCTTGAAGGAGCCCCCGAAGAAGTAAACAATGGTTTAGGCGAGCGGGGGGCGTAAGCCCCCTGTTCTTCCCACAGAGGAAGCAGCTATGGCGGTGATGATTTACGATCCCGCGTTCGAGGCGCACGTTCGTGCGGAGCGCGAGAAGGCGTGGCCCAACGAACGCGATGAGGTGTGGGAAGGAGTTCTCGTCGTGACAGCACTACCGAACTTCGAGCACCAAATCATGGTGTTCGACCTCGCCCTCGCGTTCTCAGCCGTCATCGACCGAAAGGCCGGCGACCTGTCGTTGACCGGGGCCAACGTTAGCGACCGAGACGCGGACTGGATGAGCAATTACCGCGAACCGGACGTGCTCGTGATTCTGCACACGAACAAGGCGAAGCGACACGACACGCACATGGTCGGCGGCCCCGATCTGGCGGTGGAAATCGCCAGTCCCGGTGAGGACCCGCGGTTGAAGCTCGACTTCTACGCGAAGGTGAAGACGCGGGAGGTGCTGATTGTGGACCGCGACCCGTGGGCGCTGGAACTGTACCAGCTCAAGGGCGCGAAGCTCGTGTCGGCGGGCGTGTCCGACGTGACCACTTCGGCGGTTCTGACGAGCGCCGTGCTGCCGCTGACGTTCCAGTTGAAGGCCGGGGCGAATCGCCCCACGATCCACATCGCCCACACCACAAGTACGCAAACTTGGACGGCTTGAGCGCCGCTTGTGGCTTCGCGACCTACGCCGATTTCAGCGTGATGAGCGTCAGCTCCGGGCGGCTGCCGAAGCGGATCGGGATGCTGGTGCAGCCGAGGCCGCGTGACACGTACACCGTCGTGGCCGGGGCTTGGCAGACGCCGTGTAGGTACTTCGAGCCGTAGTTGCTCGGCACGAACGGCGCGCCGCCGGGCAGCACCACCTGACCGCCGTGCGTGTGCCCACTGACCATCAGCCCGACGCGCACGTCGCGCAACTTCTCCGCCACGTCGGGATTGTGACTCACCACCAAGCACGTATCGGCCGGGGTCGCGTCACCCAGCGCCGCGGCCATATCCACCTTGCCCATCCACATGTCGTCCACTCCGCACACGCGGAACCGCGCGCCGCCGCGTTCGAACCAGACCCCGCGGTTCGTCAGTTCCTCGATCCTCGCGCGCCGGAAGCCGTCCTTCGTTTCCGCCAGCCCGTGCCAGTAGTCGTGGTTGCCCAGAACCCCGTACACGCCCATCGGGGCCGTGAGGCCGGCGAGTACGTCGAAGCACGGGGCGATGTACTTCCCGTCCTTCAGCGAGTAGTCGCCGCCGAGGAGGATCAGGTCCGGGCGCAGCGACAGCGTGGTGCGCACGACCGAGCGGATGTAGTCGAGGGAGGTGAACGGGCCGTGGTGGATGTCGGTGAGAAAGGCGACGCGCGTGCCGTCGAACGCCCGCGGGAGCCGCGCGAGCGCGAGTTCCTTCCGCACGATCTCGACCCACCCGGCCTCGTACAAGCCGTAGGAGGCCGTTGCCGCCGCGCCCGGCACCAGCGCCACGGCCGCGGTCTTGAGGAACGCGCGACGGTTCATCGGACAGGCCCACGAGGGGGAATCGGGCACCTGTCGGAAGAAATAGCAGTGGGAGGGGGCGAAATCTAGTGCGTGAATCGCGCTATGCAAGGAAAACAGACAGGAATTGTCGGAAACATTTACGCGCTAACCGGCGCGCACAGACAAGTTAGCGCCGAAGTCAGCCCGGGCCACGCGCTACCCTGCGAACTGCCAGTGAAGGTAGCGGTTCAGAAGCACAAACTGGATCGCGCCAAACGCGACCGCGACCGCGAACCGCCGAGCCGGGTTCGTGCGCAGCAGGTCCGCCAGCTCGATGAACGCCGGCAGCGCCGCGAGGATGACCCGGTGTGCGCTGAGGAACGTGCCCGACAGGAACATCTGCGCGACGGGCACGAGGACGATCACGCCCCAAAACGCACCGCGCTTCGCCCACGCGCGAACGCCGAGCAGCGCCGCCGCGAACACGACGGCCGCTTCGCCCCAGTGCGGCACAACGGGATCGTAGATCGAACGTACGGCGAGCAGCAGGTTCTTCCACGACAATTCCGGTCGACCCCACGCGGCCTGCGACTTTAACCCGGCGAGCGGGTCGCCGACGGCCCACCACAGGTACCCGCAGAACAGCGCCAGCCCGCCGAAGCTGCCGAGGGCCAAGGCGAGGGCGCGGGGCAACTTGGCTCGCTCGCGGGTGCCGAGCCAGTCGACGAGCGCCGCGACCCCGAGCGCCGGGCCGGTCAGGCGCGCGAGCGACCCGCACGCCGCACTCAGTCCGGCCGCCGCGGGCCGGTTCACCTGCCACGCAGACAGCGCGAGCGCCGTGAACAGCAGGCCGAACGACTCGTTGTACGGGGCCGAGAAGAAGAACGCGGTCGGGAACGTGAGGAGCAGCGCGAGCGCGCCCCACCCGGCCGCGGCGTCGTTCAACTGGCGCGCCGCGACACGCGCGAACACGGACGCGCCCGCCGCGCCTGCGAGGTTCACCACGGTCAGCGCGAACCAGTACGGGTTCAGCCCCACCGCGTCGCCGAGAGCGAGTGCGAACGGCGCTGCCGGCATGAACGCCACGCCGAGCCGCCCCCCGCGGTCGCTCGCGCCGCCGTACCCGTTGAGCGCGACGTTGGCGACCCAGCGCCCGTCCCACCGGTACCACGGTTCGATGGGGCGTGTGACCGCGCTCGTCAGCCGCGCGTTGACCGCGGCCACGTCGGGATCGAACGGCGGCTCGATGTGCGGCGGGGTGGTCGCCAGCAGCGCCCCGAGCGCGACCGTGCCGAGGCGCGCGCCGAGCGCGACGAGGAAGAGCGGGAGGAACCGCGGAACCGGGGAAGGTGGGAGAGAGAACGGTGAGGACATGCGATCACACCGCGCGGAGAGCGGTCGTCAGTCGGGGTGGCGGGATTCGAACCCACGACCTCCTGCTCCCAAGGCAGGCGCGCTAACCAGGCTGCGCTACACCCCGAACGCGCGGGCCGCGTGCGCCCGCACCGTCATCCTACCGAACCCGACGCGCGCCCGGTAGGCGCGGTTCGGCCCTTCGGCTTACTGTGTGATCTCGAACGACCCCAAGAACGTGTCCGCGTCCTTGCCCTCTACGAACTCCTTCGGTCCGTACACGCAAACTTGGTACAGCCGGTTGCCGACCAGCACCAGCTTCCCTCGCGCGGTTAGAGCCGGGCCTTCTGTGGTGAAGTCGCGCGCCGGGTACTTCTTCGGCCCGAACGTCGTCGCCGTCGATTTCGTCGCCTCCTTCGCCTTGAAGCGCTCCACGAACTCGTTCACGCTGCTCTCCAACACCTGCTCCGGCTTCGGCGCTTTTACCACTTCCGCGGGCAGGTCCGAGTAGGTGATGAGATAGCCGCTTTTGTCCTTCTCGACCGCGAGGTGGACCATGTACAGCGTTTGCCCCGCGGCGGTCTTGGTCATGGGCGTGGGCGCTTGAGGGAACACCGCGCCGAACTTCCCCTCCTTCGACTCGAACTTCCCGGCCGGTTGGCCCCACAGCGCGCCGGCCCCGAGCGCCAGCACCGCGACCGCGATCCCCGTCCGCATGGCTCGTCTCCGTTATTTGGTGATCTGGAACGAATCGAGGAACAGCGCCACGTCTTTCCCCTTCACGAACATTTCTGAACCGATGGTCACTATCTGATAGAGGCGGTTCTCGCTCAACACGAGCCGCACCTTCACGCGCTGCTTGTTGCGCTCGAAGACGAACTCGCGGGCCGGCCACTTGTCCGGGCCGAACGCGAACTCGCGCTCCTCGCCGATCAGCGCCGCGCTCCCCTTCATCCCGTCGCGCACGCCGCCCAACAGCGAGGCGTGGTTCTCCGGTTTGGCCGCGGTCGCGGGGTAGTCGGTGTGCGAGACCATGTACGTGCTGCCGTCGGCGTTGGCGTAGAGCGCGACCGTGACTTGAAGGTCGCCCACGGCGGTCTTCGCGGTCGGCGTCGTCACCTTCGGCTTCTCGGGGAACCGCACCTTGTACGCCCCCTTGTCGGAGACGTACTCGCCGTTCGGCTGCGCGAGCGCGCCGGACGCGAGCGTCACAAGTCCCGCCACCGCGACCGCCGTTCGCATCGCGCACCTGTTACTTCGTGATCTCGAACGAGTTCAGGAACCGGTCGGCCGAGGCCGACGTGACGACCTCTTTCGTGCCCTGCACCATCACCTGATACAACCGCGGGCCGACGATGACGACGCGGTTGCGGATGAAGTGCGAAGGCATCTCGATGACGATGTCGCGCCCCGGGAACCGCTCGGCCCCAACGGTGATGTCCTTCTCCGACACGACCTTCCCGGCGTCGCCCTTGTTCCCGTCGCGGACCTTGTCGAGCCGCGTCGCGGCCGGCGTCTTGGCCCCGGCTTCCGTGGCGTCGATGTAGCTCACCATGAACACCGTGTCGCCCTTCAATTCCACCGACTCGAGGACCAGTTTCAGTTTGTCCTTCCCAATCGTGATGTCGTTCGTTTCGGTCTTCACCTCGCCGGGGAACTGCGCCTTGTAGCGCCCCTCGGCAGACGAGTGTTGCTTGAAGTCCTGTCCGTCCGCACCGGAAACGACCAGCGCGAACCCGATCAGTGCCAGCGCCCGTGCCCTCATGGGAAACCCTCCGTGGAGTGCGCTAGCAGAGTACCCGAACCGCGCCGGCGCGACAAGCGTGGGTGAAAAGCGACGCCGCTCGCGGCTTCGCAAGGGGTGCGAAACCGCGAGCGGCAGATCAAGAAGAACACAGGCGTTCTCACTTCTGGAGGGCTTGGACGATGCGCTCGAAGTCGTCGTTGGAGTCGAAGCCGAGGACGATCTGGCCCTTGTCCTTCGCCCGCACCTTGATCTCGATCTTCACCGCGAGGCGCTGGCGCAGGTCGTCCTCGATGCCCTTTACGTGCGCCGTCTTTTCGGCCGTCGGCGTCCTCTCCGGCTTGGGCACCAGTACCACCGAAGCGGCGGCGATGCGCTGCTGCTTGATGAGCATATCGAGCGCCTGAACCGAGTAGTTCTTGAGGATGGCCTCGCGCGCGAACGACACCTGCTGCTCGATGTCGAGAACGCCCTTCAACACCTTCGCGTGCCCCATCGTGAGCTGCCCGTTCCGCACCGCGTCCTGAATCTCGGTGTGCATGTTCAGCAGGCCGACGAGGTTGCTGATCGTGCTGCGGTCGAGGCCGAGTCGCGCCCCGAGTTGGTCCTGCGTGATGTGGTAGCGGTCGATGTACGCCTTGAACGCCTGCGCCTTTTCGATGGGGTTCAGGTCGGCGCGCTGGATGTTCTCGACGAGGGCCGCTTCGAAGACTTGTTGATCGTCGAAGGCGACGACGTGAACGGGCACGTCGGCGAGTCCGGCGTCCTTCGCCGCGCGCAGGCGGCGCTCGCCCGCGATGAGCTGGTAAGTGTCGCCCGTCTGCCGCACCACGAGCGGTTGCAGCACGCCGTGGGCCTTCACGCTGGCGGCGAGCGCGGCCAGTTCTTCCGCATCGAACTGCTTGCGCGGCTGGTACGGGTTCTCCGCGATCTTCTCGACCGCGAGGCGGGCGATCCCGTTCGCCGCGGCGGGCGGGGCGTCTCCGAGTAGTGCGTTCAGCCCGCGGGCGAGCCGCGGCTTGGCGGTGGCGTCCATGCGCTCGTCTCCAGTGTCGGTCGGGTCGGGCGGCGTCATAGCAATCTCCGCGGTTGGGGAAAGGGGAATCGGTGGTGCCGGATGTGCGGCGTTCCACGTGGAACGCCGTCGGCCGAACCGCTACGGCCGCGCGAATCTGCGCAAACGTTCCACGTGGAACGCGCCGCGCACCCGACCCCCGTGCGGAACCGCTGGAAATCCCTGTGCACGCGACGATCGCACGGCACGAAAAAAATGGCCTTGTCGGTTGCGAAGATTCTGAACTACCATCCGCCCCGCTCGGTCGGAGGACCGGAACCCTTCGAGCGAGCACGCCGCGCCAACGGACCGGAACCCGAAGGCGCGTCGTACGGGGTCAGCAATGATCCCGCCCGGAGAAGAGGTGTCGAGACGCGCCCGCGCGCCAGTCGTGCGTGTGCCCCCCTCCGCACCACCGGACCGCGCGACGTGTACTCTCTCGCGAGTGCGCCCGCGCGCCGTTACACCCCCAAGGTTGTGGAGGAGTGTTGCGCATGGACGCGACCCGTGGCCCCATTCTGTTTCGCTGCGACGGCACTACTGAACACGGCTGGGAGCCGCTGTACCAGTGCCTGTCTCTCGCGGCGGCCCTTCAGCGCCGGCGGCGCGGCACCCAGTTCTTCAGCTACCTCGACCCGCTCTCGCTCGCCACGGTCATCAACCGGGGCAACAACGACTGGACGCCCGCCGAGCAGCCGATGGGCGCGCCCGGCGACCTCGAAGCCACCATCGCCCAAGTGCGCAAGCGCGAGGCCGCGGCCGTTGTGCTCGCCGGGACGAACTACACCGCCGACTACGTGCGCGAGCTGAAGAAGACCGGCGCGCTCGTGATGTGCTTCGACTCCACCGCGGACATGAAGTTCCCCGCCGATCTCGTCGTGAACCCGCTGCTGTATCCGTCGCGCAAGGCGTTCCGCGTCGAACCGGGGTGTCAGCTCCTGCTCGGCCACCGCTACGCGCTGTGCCGCGGCATCTTCCGCCGCCAGCGCACCATTCGCGCGGTCGAGCCGCCGATGCCGTTCCGCGCGCTCGTGGCGATGGGCGACGACGACCTCGCGGGCGAAGCGATCACCCGCACGGAACAGCTTCTGGAGATGGACAAGGTGTCGAAGGTGACGGTCACGGCCCGCACGCACCACCCGCGCTACGACGACATGCTCGACCTCGCGGACGGCAGCAAGGGCCGGGTCGAAGTCGTGACCGAGACGAAAGAACTGATGACGCGGCTGGTGCGCGTCCACTTCGCGCTCACCAGCGGCGATGCGTGGTCGGCCGAACTGTGCGTGGTCGGCGTGCCGCAACTGATCCTGAGCCAGACGCGGCGGCACGCGGGCAACGCTAAGCGGCTCGACGAGGACGGCGTCGCGACGCACCTCGGCAGCGCCGACGCCGTGACCTTCGATCAGTTGAAGGAAGCGGTCGACCTGCTGCACGACGACGCGATGGAGCGCAAGAGCATGACGCGCTGCGCGCGGAACACGTTCGACGGGCGCGGCCCGGACCGCATCGTAAACGGGCTGGAGATCATGCTCCACGGCCCGGCCCGCAAGCGCGCCACCGGCTTCGCGCCGCTGAAGATCGCCGCCTAGCGGAAGTCGCTCGCGACTCCGCGAGCTTGCGAGCAAGGCCCCGGCCCGTTACGCTGCAAGGCGTGATCGACCGGGGCCGCTTCGTTTCATCGCAGGTATTCTGGGCCGCGTGTTCGCCCCCGAAACGCTGATGCGGCGTGCTCGCCTACGACTTGCGGCTAACGACTGCTCACCTCCAACATCCCATCCCGCGCGCTCATCTGGTATCCTCTCACCAACACTGAGGAGCCGGAGCCATGACGAAGGACGATGTTGCCGACGCGCTCGACGAGATCGGCACGCTGCTCGAACTCAAGGGCGAGAACAGCTTCCGTACGAATGCCTACCACAACGCCGCGCGGCTGGTGCAGCAGCTTCCGGGCGATCTCAAGGAGATGGTCGCGAAGGGCGAACTCGGCAAGGTTCGCGGGATCGGCGAGGCGCTGACCGAGAAGATCACCACGCTCGTAACCACGGGCAAGCTGCCGTACCTCGAAGACCTGCGCGCGTCGGTTCCCGCCGGGCTGGTCACGATGCTCCGCCTGCCGGGGATCGGTCCAAAGAAGGTGAAGGCGCTACACGACAACCTGCACATCGACACCATCGAGAAGCTGAAGGCCGCGTGCGAAGCGGGCGAAGTGGCGAAGCTGAAGGGGTTCGGCGAGAAGACGCAGGCCCGCATACTCGAAGGCATCGCGCACTTCGAGAAGGTTGGCCATCGCGTTCGCATCGACCTCGCGCTGCCGCTCGGCACGGCGCTTCTGGAACAGATTCGCACCTTCCCCGGCGTGCTGCGGAGCGAGCTGTGCGGCAGCCTGCGCCGCCACAAGGAGACCGTCGCGGACCTCGACATTCTCGTCAGTAGCGCGAACGCGCAGCCTATTATGGATGCGTTCGTGAAGCTGCCGGAAGTGGTTCAAGTGCTGGGGCAGGGGCCGACCAAGTCGAGCGTGATCGCGACGCTACACAGCCGCGGCGAGAAGGTGACGATGCAGGCCGACCTACGCGTCGTCACCGACGAGCAGTTCCCGTTCGCCCTGCACTATTTCACCGGCAGCAAGGATCACAACATCCGCATGCGCCAGCGGGCCATCGACCGCGGCCTCACGCTCAACGAGTACGCGCTCTCGAACGAGGCGAAGTCGTCCACGGTGCCGTGCAAGACCGAGGCGGACATCTTCGCCGCGCTCGGCCTGCCATACATCGAACCGGAGCTGCGCGAGGACAACGGCGAGATCGAGGCCGGCGAGCTGAAGGTGCTGCCCGCGCTGGTCGCGGACGGCGACATCCGCGGCGTGTTCCACAACCACACCACCTACAGTGACGGCAACGCGACGCTCGAAGAAATGGCGCTCGCGGCGAAGGCGCTCGGCTTCGAGTACTTCGGCGTCGGCGATCACTCGCAGTCGCTCACCATTGCCCGCGGGATGCCGGTGAACATCGTCCGTAAGCAGTGGGCCGAGATCGACCGCGTGAACGCGAAGCTGAGCGGCGTGCGCATTCTGAAGGGCATCGAGGTGGACATTCTCGAAGACGGCTCACTCGACTACAGCGACGAGCTGCTCGCCGGGTTCGAGTACGTCGTCGTCAGCGTTCACTCGCTGTTCAACATGCCGGAAGAGGACATGACGCGGCGCGTATGCAAGGCGCTCGCGCACCCGGCGACGACGATGCTCGGCCACGCGACCGGCCGCCTCTTGCTCCGCCGCGAGGGGTACAAGATCAACCTCGACGAGGTGCTGAAGGTGGCCGCGAAGCACGGCAAGATGATCGAGATCAACGCCCAGCCGTCGCGCCTCGACCTCGACTGGCGGTACGTGAAGCGGGCGAAGGCGCTCGGCATTCCCATCGCCATCAACCCCGATGCGCACAGCCCCGGCGAGCTGGCGCTGTACAACTTCGGCGTGCAGGTCGCACGCCGCGGCTGGCTGACGCGTGACGACGTTTTTAACACCCGTTCACTGACGGACGTGACTAAGGAACTCGCACGGCGCAAGGAGAAGGTGTAGCTTCGACCCGATTGGGCGATCATGCGAGGCGATACTTGGGGTGCCCATCGAGGTACTTGTTGACGCGGTCCTTCTTCTGGATCGCCTCGGCGAAGAAGGCGACGGCGCTCACGAGCCGGTCGTCGGGTTCGGCGCAGCTGAACCGCAGGAAGCCCGCGCCCGCGGCCCCGAAGCACTCACCGCCGAGGCACGCCACGCCGCGCGTGTCGTCGGCCCCTTCCAGCAGGTACAT
Source organism: Planctomycetota bacterium (assembly GCA_016872595.1). Taxonomy (GTDB): domain Bacteria; phylum Planctomycetota; class Planctomycetia; order Gemmatales; family Gemmataceae; genus Gemmata. The sequence goes on along the minus strand of VGZJ01000035.1, from coordinate 13,633 downwards.
CGCGAGGCCGTGCGACGTGATACCCAGCCGCTTGCAGATCGGCTCGACGCGGGGGAACACGTAGAACGTGCCCGCCGGCATCAGCACGGTAACATCGGGAACCTTGCGCAGCTCGCTCACCAGCAGTTCCACCTTCTTGTGGAACTTCGCCATTACGTCATCGCGCTCCGCGGCGTCGTGTTCGAGAGCGGCCTTGCCCGCCATCTGGACGATGGGCGGCACGCACGAGAGCGACGTGTTAATCATCTTACCCACGATCTGCGCGACCGACGGGGCCGCGAGCATGTACCCGCAGCGCCAGCCGCTCATGCTGTAGCTCTTCGAGAACGTGTACGCCCCGACGCACTGGTCGAGCATTCCGGGTTCGGACAGGATGCTGTGGTGCTTGCCCCCTTCGCCCCAGACCATGTGGCAGTACGGCTCGTCGCTGAACACTGCGATGTTCGTGCCGCGCACGATGTTCGCGATGGCCTTCAGGTCGTCGCGCGTCGCCACGCCGCCGGTCGGGTTGTGGGGAAAGTTCAGAAAGATCGCGCGCGCGCGCGGCTCGGTCTTCACGAACTTCTCGATCGCGGCGACGTCGGGCCGGAACTGGTTCTCTTGCTTGAGCGGAACGTACACCGGGCGCGCGCCGCGCCGCAGGATGTTCGGCTCGAAGGTCGGGAACGCCGGTTGGAACACCAGCACCGCGTCGCCCGGCTCGAGGAACGCTTCCGCGAAGTACGTCTCGAACACCTTCGCGCCGGGGCCGACAACGACGTTGTCCGCGGTCGCTGGGATGCCGAACTCCTTTTGCACGGTCCGCGCGATCGTCTCGCGGAACTCCGGCAGGCCGAGCGAGGGGCAGTAGCGCGTCAGTCCGGCGTCGATGGCCGCGTGCGCGGCTTTGATCGCGCTCGCGGTGGTCGGGAACGGCGAGTCGCCGATCTGGAGCGCGATCACGTCCTTCCCGCCGGCTTGGAGCTTCCGGGCGACGGCCAGCACGTCGAACGCGGTCTCGGTGGTCAGGCCGCTGGCGAACGAGGAAAGGGCGGGAACGCTGGCGCTCATGGTGTCGGACTCAAGTTGGGAAAGCGGAGAGGATAGGTTCATCAAACGAACCGCGCCCGCTGTCGGCTACAGCGGGCGCGGCACGGGGCGGGCGTTCGAGGGGCTACCAGCGGTCGTCGGCCTTCTCCCGCTTCGCGCGCTCCGCGCCTTGGTCGATCTTCTGCTGACAAGCCACGCACACGGTCGCGGCCACGATCACACAGAAGATGAAGAGGAAGAAGCCGCCGAAGAGCAGGGGCGTTGCGAGTTCGTCGCTGGTGGCGCTGAGGACCGTTGCCGTGACCGCGAACCCCACGATGGCGAGGAAGCACAGCCCGACGAGTCGGGCCGGGAACCCGCGGACGCAGTGCCGCTCGTCGACTTGGAAGTAGCCCGTGAACAGGGCGACGGGGACCTGTCGGCACAACTGAAAGAACGAGAAGATGTCCACGGCAGGCGTCTCGCGCGGCGGGGCGGTGCCCGCTACTGTACGGATGCCGCGCGCGCGGTGCCACTCCCCGTGGCACCCCGCGCCCCGGCTCACCCCTTCGTGCTGATCGCCTTTGCCAGCGGGTTGATGACTTGAGGCACGACGTAGGTGCTCACCAACTCGTCAAGGACGCGGCGCTGGTTGTGGTAGCTCTCGGCGAACGTCTTGAACGGCTGCTTGCCCCAGAACTGGCGCACCGTGAAGTACACGGTGATCGGCGACTCCGAGAACTGCGCGGTCCGCACTTGGTACGCGGTCGTGCGCGTCTCGATGCTCAGCCGCGCCTGCAACTGGCAGCCCTCGTCGAGCGCGAGCATCATCGTCGGCTGGAAGTGCAGCACCCGCGCCGCGGGAATCTGGATCAACCCCTCCAGCGGCGTTCCGCTCGTCAGCGCTTCGGCCACCACTTCGTCGTGGTTGCCCTGATAGGTGAAGTCGAAGTAGTACAGCACGTCCATCGACTCGGTCTGCATGCCGCCGATGTCGAGGTGGTACGGTGCGATTTCGAGCACGCGCTCGTTATGGGCGTCGGCGTCGTCGAGCGTGGGCGGGTTCACGTACCCGGCGCTGAGGCGGCGGTGGTCGAGCGCGGCCCAGCGGTAGTTACCGGGTTCGCGGTCCTCTTCGAGCGCGTACTCCGTGTCGCCGCGCTTCTCGAACTCGGTCATTGTTGGGGCGGCCTTCTGGAGCGCCTCGAAGAAGTGGAGCACGGTCTCGCGGCCGGTCGGCATCTCGAGCTTGCCGTGAACGTATGTCGAGACGCCGAAATCGTCGCAGAGTGAGGCATACGAGTTCATCGACGGGTTCCTCTCGTCTGGCCGGCGCGCGCGGGGTAGCGTCCTGCGTCGGGGGCGAGCGCGTGCCGGGTTGGTGGTACGTGTATTGTTCGGTTCAAGCTGTCCGGTTGCAAGCCCGGTAAGCGGCCCGTTTTGCGAAGACCGCGCGGAGGTCCTTGAAAAATCCTGTCGAATGGACAGATCGACGGGCACATCGGTTCGCGCCGCCTCGGTTCGCGCGGCTGTGCCCGTCCGTTCACGTTTCGCACCAACGTGTGCGCGGCTTGGAACAGGAACACGGCCATCGCGATCCAGACCCCGCCGGAGAACAACCGGGACATGGACCGGAACCACCGGGACACCAACTGGTCTGAATGGGGGATCACGAAGATCGTGAGGAAGTCGGAGAGGACGTTAAGGCCGCCCAAAACCACCATGAACGTGGCGACGATCCGCATGAACTTAGCGAGGTGCTCGAACGCGGCGTTGTGGTGGTCCGCGAACTCGTACTTTCCGCTAGGGTTGGGAACGCGGACATTTCACACCTGTGAATTCGGCGGGTTCGCGCTTCAGTCCTTTTCGAGCCGCGAGCGGTAGCGCCGCGCGTCGGTCGTTTCGTAGCAGCAGAACACGACCTCGCGCGGGAACTCGTTGTTCTCGAGCCACTCCGCGACCGTCGCCACCGCGATCTCGCACGCGGCGCGGTGCGGGTACCCGAACGCGCCCGTCGAGATGCACGGGAACGCGACCACCTCCAGCCCCGCTTCCGCCGCAAGGCGCAGCGACTCCGTGTAGCACGACGCCAGCAGGATCGGTTCCCCGTGGCGGCCGTCGTCGTACACCGGGCCGACGGTGTGGATCACGTGGCGCGCCGGCAGGTAGTAGCCGGCGGTCATCTTCGCGCGGCCGGTTTCGCACCCGCCCAGCCCGGCGCACTCGCGCAAGAGTGCCGGCCCCGCGGCTGCGTGGATCGCGCCGTCTACGCCCCCGCCGCCCATCAGCGTGGCGTTCGCGGCGTTCACGATAGCGTCCACTTGCAGCTCGGTGATGTCCCCCTGCACAACACTCATACGGGCACGCGCGTCCGGTCGCATGACTTCCTCCTGTGGTAATCGGCCGCGAGATTATCGCGCGCTCAATCGCCTTCGGAAAGTCTCAAGTTCGAGTTACGCCGGGGGCGGGTCCCGGGACGCACGAGCGCACCGCGGGACGGGCACGATGTGCTGAGCGCACGCGCCGTGCCCCGTGCCGGCCGGGACACCTCGGCCGAGCCGGAATGCGACCGGGCCACGCCCCTCGCCGGCGCTCGGCCGGAGGAGAGACGTGGCCCGCGGTGGTGCACAGGCACGCGACGCCGCGCCGGGTGGCCCTAGTCCACGACGGCGAGGAGGTCGTCCTCGGTCATGATGAGGTACTCTTTGCCGTCGATGGTCACTTCGCTCCCGGCGTAGCTGGTGAACAGCACGCGGTCGCCGACCTTCACTTGGAATTTGGCGCGCCCGCCGTCGTCGAGGGGCTTGCCCTCGCCCACGGCCAGCACCTTGCCTTGCTTCGGCTTCTCCTTCGCCGTGTCCGGCAGAATGATGCCGCCGAGGGTCTTCTCGTCGGCCTCAAGGCGCTCGACCACGATCTTCTCGTTCAGCGGGACGATCTTCAGGGCCATCGCGGGAAACTCCTGTTGAGTGTGTCGGACCAAGTCTGTTGTAGCCGGCCGCACGGAGGCCGGGGCTATCCCACAGGTCGAGCTTCCGGCCGCACGGAGGCCGGGTACAGCAGATCAACCGCGAACCTGCGATCACGCGCTCGGCTTCTCTTGCTTCTCGCCGTTCTCGCCCTTGTCGCCGGGCGGCGGGTCCGCCGGGCCGTACACCTTCGTCAGCGCGCGCGACAGGGTGTGCAGCACCACGTTCGCGCTCACCGGCTTCGGGATCACGCTGTACACCTGAGCCGCGAACGCTTGGCGGATCAGTTCGTTCGTGGCGTCCGCGGTCATCAGCACCGCGGGCAACACGCGGTCGAGCGTCTCGCGGATCACGGCGAACGCCTCGAGGCCGGTCAGCCCCGGCATGTGCATGTCGAACAGGACGAGGTGGACCATGTCCACCCGGACCAGTTCGACGGCCTCGCCGCCGTCGGCGGCGAGCATGGTGCGGAACCCGCGCTTGTCGAGCATCTCGCCGAGCGTCTCGCGGTTCCCGCGGTCGTCGTCGGCAATGAGGATCGAGAAGCGGTGCCGTTCGCGGGAACCGCCGGGCGCGGGGTCGGTCGTGTCTGGCGGCGCGGCGGTCGCGGGCCGCGGTTCGACGGTCATAAGGGCACCTCCCCGGCGCGCCGTCGTCCTGCGGGCGCGGCCATTGGAAGGAACGTTGGTCGTTTGCGGTGCAAACCCAGTGCCGCACGCGGCGGGAGAGGGGGCGCGCGGCGCTAACATATGGAAGATACGCGAGATGCGAACGCCCGGTCAAGTCGGACTCCGGGCCGAACACCGCCCAAAACTGCCACCCGCACCGGCGCACCTGACACGGTGGCAGATGTCACACCGCACCGCGGATTCCGCGGATTGACCAGCTCGGGCACGCCGTTTAGCATAGACCCAACTCCAACGCGCCCCTTCCCCACGGTGAAGCGGTTATGGATCGGCAGTGGTATCTTTCGCGCAATGGGCAGGTGTTCGGCCCGGTCACGGACGCGCAACTCGCGGAGTCGGCCCGCGCCGGCCGCATCTTCCCCACCGACCAGCTCAACCTCGTCGGCCAACCGCACTGGTGGGCCGCGAGTGCCGTGCCCGGCCTGCTGCCGCCACCGACCCCGGTGCAGAACCCGTTCGCGCCCGCCGCTCAACAACCGCTGTCGCTCGACCCGGAGTCGGTCGCGCTCCAGACCGCGGTCGAAATCAAGAGCCTCCGCGTCACCTGTCTCGCGTGTTTTCGCGAAGTGTCGGTCGAGTTCGAGGCCGGCACGCCGGAGGCGCAGTGTCCGAAGTGCCGGGCGCTCATCGAGACCGGCGAGACGGCGACCGCGGACGCCGCCGGCCCGGAGGCCGCGTTCGGCAAGCTCGAGAGTGCGAAGGCGTTCAAGGAGCGGATGAAGAAGAAGGTGGACGCCGCGCACGCCGGGGCGCGCACCGGCGGGGTAGAGTAAGGTACTCTTGCCGTTCGTGGACGCCGCGCACGCCGGGGCGCGCAACGACGGCGCGGTGATCGGCGGCATCTTGGGAGCGATCATTCAGGGGTGAGCCAACCAACGCGCGAAGCCGCGAGCGGCTTCGTGATCACTTCTTCCCCAACCGGGCCGGGCTGAAGTCGGCGTCCGTGAGGGCCGAGGCGCGGAACTTCTCGAACAGGTAGAACTCCACCTCGCGCCCGGTCGGGTCGGTGGCCGTGATCACGAGCGGCATCCCGCACGAGGGCGAGCCGGGCGCGGTGTCGAACAGGTACACGCGCGTGCCGCCGTCCGGCATCGCCGGGTCGTCGCCGGGCTTGAGGCGGTGCGTCACGCCCGTAAGCGGGTGCGCGAACTCCGGGCGCGAAACGGGGCCGTCGAAGGTGAGCGCGCCCGGGGCGAGCGCGCCGCGCTCCAGTTGCGCGACCGCCGTTCCGAGGCGCTCGATCCACTTCCCGAACCCGGCGTCGCGGATGCTGTACCGGGCCTTCGCGCGCACCTGCGAATCGTCCGGCGAGATCGGGTCCGGCTTGAACCCGGCTTTGGCGAGCTTGCTGTCACCGTCGCCCAGAACGATGTGCATCTTGTCACCGTGCTTGGCGGGGGCGTACAGCACCTCGCGGCCCTTGCCGTTGCCCGCGGTCGTGCGCGAGTACACGCTCATCGGTTCGCGCCGGAACTGGTACACCAGCACTTCGCTGTTCACCACGCCCTTGGGGTTGAGCTCGCGGCGCGTCAGGCTTCCTTCATAGCCATTGATGCCCTTCCACGAGGCGCGCGCCGTGGACACAAGTTCGTTGAGGTCCGCGAGGTTGCGGTTCGCGGGCGGCGCGGCGGGCACGATCGAGCTGACCGGGCGCACGTCCTTCGCGGGGATCAGCGGCGGGTCGTCGCCGGAGCGCGGTGGTGCGGGATCGGCGGTCGCGATGCCGAGTTGCGACTGGTTCGCGACGGGCGCGTTCGGTACCGCCGATACCGGGGAACCGTAGGGCGGTGGCGGGTCTTTCTTCGGCTTGGCGAACGGCCGGCGGGCCGGCTGGAACTGAGAGCACCCGACGAACGACAGGGCGAGCGCGACGAGCGCGGCGGTGCGAAACATGCGATGCGTCCGTGCGGGGGAACAGCGGGCGACCCGGCCGCGCGGAAATAGCAACCGTTGGCAACGTGGGCAAGCCGAATTGCGAAAGGGGCAGAGGGCAGAAGAGTTGATCCGCAGATTGCGCAGATGGACACAGATTGAAAGGCAGAAGGCAAAAGGCAGCAGAGTTTTGACAGGATTTACAGGATGGACAGAGATGGTGGAGAACTGAGTACTTTCCGTTCTGTCTTCATCCTGTTCATCCTGTCAAAACTCTTTTGCCTTTTGCCTTCTGCCTATCAATCTGTGTCTTCTGTGGAATCGGTGGATCAACTCTTCCTCTCTCGTACCTCAGCCTTTACTGCCGAGGGGAATCACGCCGTCCCAGCCGGGCGGGGGCGTGCGGTTGTTCTTCAAGATGAACTCCGTCAGTACGTCCTTGCCGCGGTCGTCGGGCGGGACGCGGTGCAGGTGCTTGTACGCCGCGGTCCAGTCGCCGGCGAGAAAGGCGTCGAGCGCTTGGTCGTAGGCGTCGAGGTCGGCGTCGGTCAGCGCGCCCTCGGCCTCGGTGCCCGGTGGCGGCGCGGGCGGGATCAGTTCCGCCACGACCAGCGGCGTTTCGAGGCCGAACGGCCGCACCTTCGCCATGCGGCGCACGCGGCCCACGTCCGGCGGCAGCAGCGCGCGCACCGCGTCCGCGGTCGGCTCGTCGATCAAGATCGGCACGCGCAACAGCTTGGTCATGTCTTGCAGGCGCGAGGCGAGGTTCACGACCGGGCCGAACACCGTCACCTTCGCTTGCTCCGGGGTGCCGATGCCGCCGGCCACGGCGCGCCCGGTCGCCACACCGACGCCGACGCGGAACCCGTACAGCGGGTGCGCCGGGTCGCGGCCAACGGCCTCGAACGCGGCGCGGATGCCGAGCGCCGCCCGGCACGCCTGCTCCACCTTCCCCGGTTGCTCCAGCGGCCAGCCCCAGAACCCCATCGCGGCGTCGCCGAGGAAGTCGGCAATCGCCCCGCGGTTGTCGAGGATGTTGCGCGTCATCAGGCCGAGCGCGGCGCTCACGCGGTTCAGCACTTCGAGCAACTGGTCGCTGGCCTCTTCCACCTTGCGCGAGAACCCGCGCAGGTCGCAGAACAGGACCGTCACGTCGGCCTCGCGCGGCTCGAGCGCGCGCGGCGCGTCGCCGCCCGAGAGCACGTTCATCACGCCCGGCGAGAAGAACCGGCGGAACACGCCCTGCCGCTCGCGCAGCAGTTGCACCTGCCGCAGCGAGCCGAGGATGTCGCCGACCAGTTCCGTGAACTTCACGTCGTCGCGCAGCTCGTTCGACTCCCACGGGGCCAGCAACGAGTGGGCCTGCGCGCCATTGAACCGCCCCGCGACGTACATGGCCCAACCGGGGCAGGCGTCGCTGTAGATGGGCGTGCAGAAGGCCCAATCGAAGCGCCCTTGCAGCGTGTTGGCGTCGGTGGGCGACGCCTCGACCTCCGGGCGCGCGCCCCACACGCGCAGCACGGTCTGCTTCTGCTCGGCCACGGCCTCTTTCACCAGCCGCTTGCTCGGCTCGAACTCGCCGGTGCCGGACAACCGCCGGTCCCAGTGCAGCACCTTCATCGGCTCGTCGTCGGCGGGGAGCGCGACAATGGCCGCGGCGTCGGCCCGACGGATGCCGGCGAGGAGCATATCGACGAGGCGGCCGAACAGGTCGGCCTCGTCGGTGGCGTGAGAGATCACCTCCGGCAGTTTGCTGAGCACGTCGAGCCGGTGCGGGGCGTCGCGGAACGCGAGCCGGTCGAGTTCGTGGTGCGCGACCGTGCGGGCCTCGATCACGGGGCGGTCGTCGCCGGGTGACACGGGCGACGGGCCGGCTTCGGTGTGGAGCGTGAACGTGGTGCGCCCGATCACGAACGAGCCGCCGGGCACCAACTCGAACGAGTCCGCGGGCGCGCCGGCGTGGAACACCGGGTTCGACGCGCCCGCGAGCTTCCGCACCTTGAGCCGCCCGCCGCGCGCCGTCAGCTCGGCGTGCTTGCGCGCGAGGAACGGCTCCCACGGCGCGGCCCAGCCCGGCGCGTCGCGCCCGAGCACAACGGGCACGTCCGTGGGGAGCGCCTTGCGCCAAGTGTCGCCCGGCGTCGGACCTTGTGCGAGAAGGAGCATGGGCATCAACGAAGAAGAGAATGGCCACAAAAAAGCACAAGAACCACAAAGAACATCAAAACCGAAGGCAGCGTTCAGAAGACAGCAGATAGAGCACAACCACGAGTTGCTTTGAACGCGCTCTCGTGTCTTGTCTTCGGTCTTCTTGTGTGGTTTTTGTGCTTCTTTGAGGCCATTCTGTCTTTAACGTATTGGCGAAGGTATCAGGGCTTACGCCCCCCGCTCGCCCGGTGTGGGTGTGGGCGTCGCGGTGCCGCGGGCGGTGGGCGCGGCCGGGAGCGAACTGCCGCCCGCGGTACCGCTCGTGGGCACGCCGGCCCAGCGCCGCAGCAGGCGCGTGACCGGCGAGGCCGACGAGCCGCCCATGACCGACACCATCCCGGCCCACATCAGCGCGACCAGCACCAGCACGAGTACGGTCGCGGCGACCGCGACGTAGCCGAGTCGCCATTGCAGGTCGCGCACCGGCTGGAGCGCGGCGTCGCGGCGCTCCTGTACTAATACGACCCAGCCGGTGTCGATCTGATCGGGGCCGACGCGGACGCGGCGCACGGAGGCGAGCCACTTCCCTTCATACCCGGCGCGGCCCGGCGCGGCACCGCTCGGCAGGGAAACCGGGTCCGTGTACTCCGCGCCGCCGGCGAACGGCGCGCGCTCGTCCCCGCCCCTCGTCACCTCGTCGGCCCACGTTACGACCTCGTCGGCGTAGTACAGCGGCGGGTCCGGGTCGCCGTCCATTTCGGCCCAATACGGGTGCCGCAGGATCAGCCCGCGGCGGTTGTTCTTCGCGTCCGGGCGCGTGTCGATCAGCACCGCGAAGTGGTCCGAGCGGTCCGGCGGCGCGTCCGCGAGGTCGATGGTCATGCCCGCGATGCCGACCGGCGACGCGCCCGGCGCGTCGGCCGCGATCGGCACCGTGAACGCCACCGACCAGATGCGCTCGCCCGTGGGCCGCTCGCGCCGGTACGCGACCGAGCGGTGCGGCGCGCGGACGATGCCCGGCGGCGGCGGGGCCGAACTCGGTCGCTCGCCCAGCCCGTGGAAGTAGTCGCGGTAGCCGCGGTACACGTGCCGGCTGCCGGGCACGGTCGGCGCGCTGCCGCGCTGGAACCCGCCCGCGTCCGTCGCGAACCACAGCGACGACTTGTCGGCATCGGCGAACTGCTTGTCCCCGCGCGCCTTGCGCTCCGCGAGCAACTGGTCGAGTTTCGGCCCGGCCTCGGGGTCGTCCTTCAGGCGCGCGCCGCGCATGAGGAACTCGCGCAGTTGCGCGTTCCGGGCCATCGATTCGAGCTGCACCCAGCGCAACTGAATCTGCGCCGCGAACTGCCGGGCCTCGGTCTCGGCCGCGAAGCGGTTCGCCTCGAGCGCCCGGCTCTCGACGCCCTGCGCCGCGGTGTTCACCGTGGTGCGGAACAGGTACTGGCCGAACAGCGCCATCGCGAGGAACAGGGCCGCGAACGTGAACCCGGTGAGCCACAAGATCGGGCGGCGCACGCGCTGCACGTTCCACGCGTCGAGCGCGGTGAGGACCGCTTGCGGGTTGGCGAACCGCTTGCCGGGGCTGGGGTCGAGGCACCTGTCGATGACGGCCGCGAGGCCCGCGTCCACGCCCGGCACCGCGCGGTGCGCGTCCGACTTCGGCGCGCTCAGGATCAGCTTGCGGTACGCGGCGAGTTGCGCGTCCAGCGTGCCGCTGGTGACGGCGCTCGCGCCGGCGTCGCCCCGGTGCGGCGGCGCGCCGGTCAGCATCCGGTACACCACCGCGCCGAGGGCGTACACGTCCCAGCGCGCGTCCGGCGTCGCGCTCAGGTCGGCCTGCTCCGGGGCCATGTAGAACAGCGTGCCGAGTGCGGGGGCCATTTCGTTCGTCAGCCGCGACTGGCCGAAGTCCGCGAGCCGCGGCTTGCGGTCCGAGTCGAGCAGCACGTTCGCCGGCTTCAGGTCGCAGTGCAGGATGCCCTTGTCGTGGGCGTGAACGAGGGCCACGGCGATCTCGCGGAACAGCCCCGCGGCCTCCGCGACCGTGGGCCGGTGCGCGCACAGGTACTCCTCGAGCGAGCCGTTCTCCATGTACTCCATGACGTAGTACGGCGGGTCGGACTCCCAGCCGACTTCGAAGAGCTGAACGACGTACCGGTCGGAGAACAGGTAGCGGAGCTTCTCGACCTCGCGCGCGAGCGCGGACCAGTCGAGGCCGCCGCGCCGTGTGAAGAACTTGATGGCGACGCGCCGCCCGCTGTTGCGGTTCACGGCGGTCCAAACCTCGCCGTACGCGCCGTGGCCGAGGAACTGTTCCTGTTCGTACCCGGGCACCTTCGCCGGCGGGCGCGCCCCGCGCAGGCTCAGGGCGCGGGCCGCGGTGCGGTCGTCGTCGCCCATCACGGGTGTCAGCCCGACGTCACTCACAGCGGTGGAGGCTCCCATACCAAAGAAGGCGCGACCCGCGCCCGGCTTGCGCCGGACGAAGGTAGTTTACACGCAAGGGAGGCAAGGCGCGAGACTTGGTTGGCGGTGTGGGATGCGCGATTGCGCGGTTGCGACTTCGCGGGAGCTTGGGGTGGCGCTCGCAGAGCCTCGCTGACCCCAAGCTATCGCGAAGTCGCAACCGCTACCGCACGGCGCGCATGCGCATCTCGGGCACGCGCCCTACATCTCCGCGCTGTTGACCGGCTCCGGGGTGGCGAGCGGCGGGGGGGTGTTCGTCAGCATCGCGCGGTCGATGCCCTTCTCGCGCTTCATCTTGTTCAGCTTGTTGTGGAGCGTGTCGCGGCTCATGTTCAGCAGCTTCGCCGCGTGGCTCACGTTGCCCTCGGTCTGCCGCATCGCGCGGCAGATGGCCCACTCCTCGATCTCGTCGATGTTCAGGCTCGGCGGCAGGTCCGGGATCGCCATCGTGCCGCCCGGTGCGGGCGCGACCGCGTCCGGGGTGCCGGCCAGCGGGAGTGCGTCGGCGTCCAGCGTCTCGCCCTCACTCATCACCGCGGCGCTCACGATGGCCGCGCGCAGCTGGCGCACGTTGCCGGGCCAGGGGTGCGATTGCAACTTCCGGACCGCTGCGGCCGTGAGCCGGAAGTTGCGGCGGCACTCCGCGGACACCTTCGCCAAGAAGAACGCCGCCAACTCGGGCACATCTTCCGGGTGCTCGCGCAGCGGCGGCACGCGGATCGGGATCACCTTCAGGCGGAACAGCAGGTCTTGGCGGAACCGCCCGGCTTTCACGTCCTTGTCGAGGTCGCGGTGCGTCGCCGCCACGATCCGCACGTCCACCTTGATGTCGGCGGTCGCCCCGACCGGGCGGAACGCCTTGCCCTCGATCGCGCGCAGCAGTTTCGCCTGACACTCGAGGGACAACTCCCCCACTTCGTCGAGGAACAGCGTGCCCTCGTCGGCCTGCTGGAACAGGCCGGGGTGGTCGCGGTCGGCCCCGCTGAACGCGCCCTTCTTGTACCCGAACAGCTCGGCCTCGAGGAGCGTCGGGGCGATGGCGGCGCAGTTCACTACGACCAGCGGACCGTCGGCCCGGCGACTGTTGCGGTGCAGCGCCAGCGCGACCAACTCCTTGCCGCTGCCGCTCTCGCCGTGAACGAGCACGGTGAACGGCTGCGGCGCGGCCTTCAAGATCTGCTGGCGCAGGAGGATGACGGCGTTGCTGCCGCCGATGATGTCGTCGGCCGCGGGCGTGTGGGTGCGGAGCCGCGAGTTCTCGGCCTCGAGGGTGCGGCGCGTGCGGAGGATCTCGAGCCCGTGCGCGAGGAACCCGGCGACGGCTTCGATGAACCGCACGTCGCGCTCCGCGAACGCGCGCCCGGTGCGGTACACGTGCAGCGTCGCGAACGGCTCGCCGCTGGCCTTCAGCGGAATGCAAATGGCGTCGGCGAACGCGGACAGCGAGTCCGTGGGCGGGTGCGAGTCGCTCAGGTCCGGGAACAGCCAGATGGTCTTGCCGTGCGCTTGGGCTTGGGCCGTGAGCCGGCGCGAGAGCGGCACATCGATCGCGCCGGTTTCGGGCATCACGATCTTCGGGCCGGGGTCGTCCGGGTCGAGGCTCAGGTACCCGGCGATCTTGGCCGCGGTCTGGTTCAGGATCGCGCGCAGGGCAAGCCCCGCGAGGTCGTGGGCGCTCCGGGCCTCCACCGCGCCGGACATGAACTTGCAGAGCGCGGTCAGCTCGTCCACCCGCAACTGTGCGGTTTCGTCCACGGGTGGTTCTGCGGGCAGGAGTCGGTCGAGCGGCACCTCGTGAACTTTCGTCGCGTTGTGCGGGTTCTCGACCGCCGCGTGAAGGGCACGGTTCGGCATCGTGGCCGGGGCGTCCTTCACGGGCCGCGGCGGGGCCTTCGGTTCGAGCACGAACTTCAGAACGACTTCCCCGATGCGCACCTTCTGGCCGTCGCGCAGTTCGACCGAGCCGTTGATGCGGGTGCCGTCCACGCGGGTGCCGTTCAGCCCGAAGTCGCGCACGTGCCAGCGCCCGTCCTCGAAGTAGATCTTGGCGTGCGTGCGGCTCGCGAGTTCGTCGCGCAAAACAATGGTGTTGTCGCGGCTGCGCCCGAGCGTGACCGGCTGCCCGGTCGGGGACAGGTCGAGGGTGGGCGGCACACATTCGCCGCCTTCGAGGGTCAGACGCGCGCGCATCGGCGGAGGCTCCGAACCAACCGTTAGCTACGGAAAACTTTCAACGATCCGCGAGAGGGCTAGAAGGTAGCGTATTCTGTGTGTAAACTCTTGCGTGATCATCTTTTCGCTGGAGGCGGCTCAAACGTGGAGGTCGGCAGGATGCCTTACCACTGGCCCAAGGATACCAGACTCGTTGCGCAATAGCGATCGATGGCCTATTCATAGGGTTATGACGAATTACGAGAAATTGCGTCGGAAGCCGTTGTTGTTCCGCATGTTCACGGGGCTCTCGGCCGACGAGTTCGACAAGGT